>CAMLXE010000141.1 GCA_946490455.1 uncultured Desulfovibrio sp.
CGGTAGAAGCCATGGCTGCCGGACGTCCCGTGATTGCCTATGGGCGTGGTGGCGTTCTGGACAGTGTTGTTAAGGGTGAGACAGGAGTCTTTTTCCGGGAACAGACCGTAGATTCGCTGATAGAGGCTCTGGAACGCTTTGAACAGAGAACGTTTTCTGCTCGGACAGCCATGCAGCGGGCTGAACAGTTCAGCGAGACCGTATTCCGGGAAGCCTTTCTGAGGGAGCTTGCCGGGACTGGCATGCTGTCCCCAGTCCGCACTGCTGAACGCGGGTAGCCTCTGTCAGATACAGATTTCGTGATGGCACATTACCAGACGGAATGGATGCGCTTTATTTGTTTAGGCGTTGAATCGGGAGAAAATGCCCGGATCGGGGGAGAGCCGATCCCGGCATTTTCAGGAGGAGTGTTATGGCAGAAAACGGGTTACTTTCCGGCAAGCCGTTCGTATGTCAGGAAACGTTCCCGAGCTTCCTGTGCGGCCTTGCTGAACAGCTTTTCAGCCTTTTCCGGGTCCTTTCGGGTCAGCGCGGCATAACGGACTTCTGTCATCAGATGCTGACGGAAGTCCCCGGTAGGTGCCTTTGAATCAAGAATGAGAGCGCCTTCATCCTTGCGGCGAGGATCAAAGCGGTACAGATTCCAGTACCCGGCTTCGACCGCCCGTTTCGCCTGATCCTGTCCTACGGCAAGTCCTCCCTTGATGCCATGATTGATGCAGGGAGAGTAGGCAATGACCAGAGAAGGTCCCGGGTAGGATTCTGCTTCCATAAGTGCTTTCAGTGTCTGGGCCTTGTCTGCACCAAGAGCAATCTGTGCCACATAAATGTCACCGTAGCTCATGGCCATGAGACCGAGATTCTTCTTTTTCGTTGTCTTGCCGCCTGCTGCAAATTGGGCAATGGCTCCGGTTGGAGTTGCTTTTGAAGACTGGCCTCCCGTATTGGAGTACACTTCGGTATCAAAGACTAGGACATTGACGTCTTCACCGCTGGCGAGAACATGATCCAGCCCACCATAGCCGATGTCATAGGCCCAGCCGTCGCCTCCGAAAATCCAGTGTGAACGCTTTACGAAGAAGTCACGAGCGGCAAGGATGGCATCCAGATGCGGATTGCTCCCCTTGACAGCAGTCAGTGCCATTTCAAGTCTTCTGGCTCTGGTACGGGTTCCATCCCCTTCATGGAGATGTTCCAGCCAGTCGCGCATGGCTCGCGTCAGTTCCCCATCAGAACCACCGGGAAGGTCATTCGTAAGAGCTTCCTGTACGCGGGCAGCCAATGTGGTTCTTTGCTGACGGACTCCCAGTGCCATACCAAAGCCGTATTCGGCGCAGTCCTCAAACAGGGAGAAGCCCCATGCCGGACCGTGACCATGCCGGTTGGTCGTATATGACACGGAGGGCGCTCCGGCCGCCCATACCGTCGAGCAGCCTGCCGCATTGGAGATCATCATCCGATCTCCAAAAAGCTGGGTGATGAGCTTGGCATAAGGCGTTTCTCCGCAACCGGGGCAGGCTCCGGAAAATTCCTGCAGGGGGCGCAGGAACTGGCTGGTTTTTACGGTAATCTTGCCGTCAGGATGTCGATCTTCAATCCTGTCGTTGGCGTAGGCCCAGTCCTGTGCATTCCTGTCCCGAATATCGTCAAGCAGAACCATTTCCAATGCCTTGTCTTTGGCGGGGCAGGCATTCACGCATACGCCGCAGCCCGTGCAGTCCAGAGCGGAAATGGCAAGAAGGAAGTTGAGACCCTTCACGTCGCTGCCTTTGGCAGGAACCGTACGGAAACCTTCGGGTGCGGCAAGGGTTTCTTCCGATGAAAGAAGTCGCGGCCGGATAACCGCATGAGGGCAGACATAGGCGCACTGGTTGCACTGGATGCAGGAATCGGGTTTCCATTGGGGAACGTAAACAGCGACGCCACGTTTCTCCCAGGCCGTAATGCCCACAGGCCAATGACCATCTGCATAGTCGGCAAAAGCGCTGACAGGCAGAGCATCTCCCTGTTGTCGGTTCATGGGATTCACCACGTCGTGGATAAAGGCTGGCATGGCTGGATTCCTGGGCGTGGGGGCTTCTGACGCGTGTTTCCAGCTTTCTGGAACTGTGACGCTCAGACTGTCGGTCATTCCGCGCCTGATGGCCTCAAAGTTCATATCAATAACCGCCTGACCTTGTTTGCCGTAGGACTTGATTACGGCATCGCGAAGATATTTTTCCGCGTCTTCGGCAGGAATGATGCCTGTAAGCCTGAAAAAGGCTGCCTGCATGATCATGTTGATTCGGCTGCCAATTCCAATTTCACGTCCGATACCAACAGCATTGATGATGTGGAAGCGAACATTTTTTTGGGCGATGGCTCTTTTCACGTCTGCGGGAAGGTGCTTTTCCAGCTCTTCCGGTGTCCACATGCAGTTAAGGAGGAAAATGCCTCCCGGCTTCAGGTCGGCAAGCATATCGTAGTGACCGATATAGGCCTGATTGTGACAGGCAACAAAATCGGCCTTGCTGACCAGATAGGACGACTTGATGGGTCGTGGCCCAAAGCGCAGATGAGAGACGGTAAGACCTCCCGACTTTTTGGAATCATAGGCAAAGTAGGCCTGAGCATACATATCGGTATGATCGCCGATTATTTTGATGGCCGACTTGTTTGCGCCTACCGTTCCATCGGAACCGTATCCCCAGAATTTGCAGGCAAAGGTTGCGTTGGATACTGGGGTGAACGTCGTTGAAGACAGGGGCAGAGAATGATGGGTCACATCATCTTCAATACCTATCGTAAAGCTGTCGCGTGGCGTTTCTGCCTTCAGGTTGTCAAGGACAGAAAGAACCTGATCAGGAGTAAAGTCCTTGGAGGCAAGCCCGTAACGGCCTCCCACGACAAGCGGGGCATTCTTTGTGCCATAGAAGGCATTTCGGACATCAAGCAGCAGAGGATCGGCGCCACCCGGTTCCTTGGTGCGATCCAGTACGGCAATGCGCCGAACGCTGTCAGGAAGTTCCTTGAGCAGATGTTCCGGCAGGAATGGGCGATAGAGATGGACGTTGACTACGCCGACTTTTTCTCCCCTTGCCACAAGGGATTCTACGGTTTCTTCAACAACGGCAGCTCCAGACCCCATGCAGATGATAACGTTCTCTGCATCAGGTGCGCCAGTATAGTTGAAGAAACGGTAGTCGCGCCCGGTAAGTCTGTTGATATCGTTCATGCAGGCTTCCACAATGTCGGGAAGCGCATCATAATAGGGGTTGGTCGCTTCGCGCAGCTGGAAGAAGACATCGGGGTTCTGGGTCATGCCGACAAGTGCGGGGTGATCAGGATTGAGAGATCTGGCCCGGAAGTCCCTGACTGCGTTCATATCAATCAGAGAAGCCAGTTCATCATATTCCAGCACTTCGATTTTTTGAATTTCGTGTGAAGTGCGGAAGCCATCAAAGAAGTGCAGGAAGGGAATACGGGATTTGATAGCGGCAAGATGGGCTACGGCGCCAAGAAACATGGCATCCTGTACGGAACTTGAGGCCAGCAGGGCAAAACCGGTCTGACGTGTGGAAAGAACGTCCTGATGATCCCCAAAGATACTCAAAGAATTGGAAGCCAGAGAACGGGCGCTCACATGAAAGACGGCGGGCAGCAATTCGCCTGCAATCTTGTACATGTTGGGAATCATGAGCAGAAGTCCCTGTGATGCGGTATAGGTGGTCGTCAGAGAACCGCCCTGCAGGGACCCGTGCAGGGCGCCGGCTGCACCTCCTTCGGATTGCATTTCAACAACCCGGACAGGCTGTCCAAAAATATTTTTCCGGCCTTCACTTGCCCAGGCATCCACCAGTTCCGCCATGGGAGAGCTGGGCGTAATCGGAAAGATGGCGGCAACTTCTGTGAATGGGTAGGAGATGTAGGCGGCAGCCGTATTGCCGTCCATAGTCTGAGTTCTGCGCTTTTGCATGAAAATTCTCCTTAGATCGAGTTGGAAAAGTGGCAGGTGACGGAGCCGTGACAGCCATAGTCCACGTACACGGTATCTCCGTCATTGACGGCAACAGGAACAGTAAAGGCTCCAGCAAGAACAACATGCCCGGCTTCAAGTCGTTCCCCACGTCGGGAAAGGCTGTTCGCCAGCCAGATAAGGCTTTGTACCGGATGGTTCAGTACAGCAGCCGCGAGGCCTGTGTCTTCGATAAGCCCATTACGCGTACAGATGGCGCCTACCCTTCGCAGATCCGTGGAGTCCGGTCTGAAGGGAGAAACACCGAGAATGATACCGGCGGAATTGGAGTTATCACTAACAACATCGGGGAGCCCCGGTATCCGATCCTGTGTGGTTGGCTGCACAAGACGGGAATCAACCAGTTCCAGTGCCGGAAAGACATATTCCACGGCATTGAGAGCTTCTGTAAGCGTGCAGTCCGGACCGGCTAGAGGGCGACCAAGTACAAAGGCCAGTTCAACCTCGATACGAGGATGAATCAGTTTCTTCATTGGGATGGAGGAGCCGGAAGCATAGAACATGGCATCGGTAAGATGACCATAAATGGGTTCGGAGGCTCCCATATTTTTTTGCAGGAGGGGTGATGTCAGCCCGACTTTATATCCACGCAGACGTCGTCCAGATGCAACTTTCAGTTTCAGTAATGCATCCTGAATGGCATAGGCCTCCGAGAAGCTGAGAGAAGATGATGTCGTTGCTGTCGGGACACCGCTTCGTTCTGCTTCGAGTAATGCAGCGGCCTGAGCGGCTATCTGTTTTTCTTCCATAAATAAGAACTCCAGCGTGAAAGGTGGATGAACATTGCATGAACAGTTCAGGAAACCAGATGCATCCAGAATGCATAGGTTAACGGACACACAATATGACTGAGGCTGATGCTTGCGGCAGCCTGCATGGGAACACCCCCCAGCTCGGCAGCAAAAATTCCTGAAACCAGCGCCGTGGGGGAAGCAAGACAGAGCAGGAGAACCTGTTGTTCCAGTTCAGGGAGAGCCAGTGCGGCAGCCAGCAGAAAACCAATAAGTGGAAGGAGGGCCAGTTTGTGCACCAGCAGAAAAAGTGTGGCCCATGCTCTGCCTTTGATTGCATCCTGTCTCCAGTGAGTCAGGTGAACACCGATGGTAAACAGGGCCAGAGGCAGAAACAACCCAGCCAGAATACGGAATGTCTCCAGAAGGAAGCCGGGAAGAGGAAGTTTCAGCTCGTGCCAAAGAAGTCCCAGAATCGTTGCAGAGACAGCCGGATTACGCCAGATTTCGGTTATGCTCTTTTTGAGCGCATGGGCAGAACCTTGCGTGAAATACTGGTAGACAAGG
>CAMLXE010000142.1 GCA_946490455.1 uncultured Desulfovibrio sp.
GAGAGTTTCGAGGCAGTGAAAGCAGGTGTACAAATGCCAACGACCTATGGTCGGACAAGTGTCACTCAACTATCAAGCGACGGCGGAATGCGGCCTTCGTGCCTCAGGTTTTTTCCCTCTGCAATTATATGGATATGTCTCCCAGGTCAGTCACTATACTTTTTTACTGACTTTTGTGTAATCGTGGCCCCAGCTCAGAAGCCCCGCTCATTTTGAGAGAGTTCATCAGACTTTCAATCCATTGTGATTCCAACTGGAGTCCTCACGTGGAATCCCCTCCAATCATCCATGCAGATGAATTGTAGTGCGATTTCTTCCTTGATGCATATTGGTACATGTGAAATATCATTTTGTTTTAATGTGGCATCATCATGATGCATAGAATCCGATTACGGTGTCTATAAAACAGAAAAATAAGCCAATCCAGATTAGTCATAACGCATTATTGGACTGTCAATTCCTTGATGAGGTTACAGCATCATATCTATCATAGTTTTGCCATTATATGGGTCGTGAACGAATTTGAATTCCTTCAGTTGTCCATCAAGAGTTTAACAGACTCCTGTCTAGTTAAAAAAAGACAGCAAAATAAACAGGACAACAGACTGTCAGACATATTGGGGAATATCCAAAACAGTGAACATGAACTCGGGAGAATCACGGTCTCATCAAATACGGATTGGCGATATGAAGTCTCCCTCTTCAAAGGAAAAGAGGGGAAGAGGGGAATTGCCCCTTGTTGCGCCTTATGCTAGAAGGCAAAGACATAGACCAGATTGGTTGACTGGAAAAGTGATTTGGCGGTTCAGCACTTGCAGATCGGATGAATAGACAGCTGATCTTTATCCGTTTTGAACCAGTATTTCTTTGAACATTGGGTGGTTATGGAGTGCAAGATAACACTCAGAATAGAAATTGGAGACGTTGATGCGACACATTAGATGTATTTTTTTATGCCTGCTGTCTGCTTCGCTTCTTGCCATGACGGGTTGCGCGAATATCAGTGGTAATGCCTATACAGCTGATCAGGCGCGCAGTGCCCAAACCGTACAGTACGGAACGGTCCGTTCAGTGCAGCAGGTTCAGGTTGAAGGCGATACCAATGGCGCCATTGGTGCCGTGGGTGGTGGTGTGGTCGGTGGTGTACTGGGCAGCTTGGTTGGCGGTGGTAGCGGACGGACAGTAGGAGCTGTTGTCGGAGCATTGGCTGGTACAGGATTGGGGTATGCCGGTGAAAAGGCTGTAACCAACCAGACCGGACTTGAAATTGAAGTTCAGCTCGATAATGGACAGATCCTTTCTGTTGTTCAGGGGGCCGACCAGGTCTTTTCCGTGGGTGAACGGGTGCGTGTCCTGCGCGCTAGCGATGGTCGCACCAGAGTTACACGATAATTTGTTCAGATAGCGCGAAGATGCCGCGCAGATTTTGTGCAATTACCAACGCTGCCACTATCGCTTTTGGGGTAGTGGCGGGAAAAACAAGGAGCATTCATGCTGGATCCCAAACAGTGCGTTCTCTTCAGCGGCGGCGCCGCGGGCACGGAGCAATTTTTCGGCGCTCAGGCCGAAGCCTGGGGCATTGAAGAAGTCAACTACAGCTTTGACGGCCATCAGATTGAGCGCAAGCGTGGTGTGCGTGTTCTCACAACAGAAGAGTTGTCCCTCAAGGATGTGAGTCTGACCTATGTTTCCCGACTTATGGGGCGTGAGTTCACCAAGGCTCCTCTGTTTCGCAAGGTTTTGCAGTCCATTTGCTGGCAGGTCAGCAGCGGACAGGAAGTCGTTGTGGTAGGAAGTATTCAGCCCGACAATACGGTGAAAGGCGGTACTGGCTGGGGTGCCGAATTTGCCAAGATCTGCAATAAGCCTCTGCTTGTGTTTGATCAGGAACAGAATGCCTGGTTCCGTTGGAATAACGATGCCTGGGTTCGTGAAGATGACCCCGTTATTCAAAAGACGCATTTTACGGCCACTGGAACCCGTTTTCTGGAACCTAATGGTCGTAAGGCCATTGCTGATCTCTTTGCCCGTTCGTTCAACCGCTAGGGCAAGATAGCTCAAAACCGTCCACGCAGGTGGTTCTTTCCTGTCCAGCTGCTTGCCTGGGAATATGACCATTTTTTTCCCTGGCAGGCTTGGCTTAGGAAAGGCGGCATGCGTGGACGGTATTTTTTTGTCGTACATGCAGTTGAAGTAAGAGCATAGGGCTGTAGTCTTTTGTGATAGAGCCGTTTTTGAAGAGATTCTGCAGAGATCATTTCAGAAATTGTCAGATATTGTGTGCTATTGTCCTCTTTGGGATGGAGGTTTGACATGTGATCGAGGCACACCTCAAGAATCGAGCGTGCAGTTCTTTTTGAAAGCATCTGACTGGGGATTCTGGAGTATTCCAACCAATAAGTTGGAATGTAGAAGAATGATTTGAAGCTGATATGAATCGCGTTCAAGCATGCAGACGACAGAATATTGTTGGGAGATGACCAAATTAGGCTGAAAAACGCTTGGAAATCTTTGATTGAAGGACAGTTGGGTAAAACTGATTGCCAGAGACATCTCTGAAACGGCATTGGGCAGGAAAGTAGGAGATGATCTTTCTGGTTCCCATAGCAAAGACCAGGGGTAAAAAGAGGCAGCAACTGGATATGGATAGCCTGCCGACTGTTGGGCGACATAACGACGCCTCGGAATGAAGGTTTTTCCCAACAGGTAGTTGTGGGGGAATCTGCTTGAAACGTAATCCCTTGCGTTCAGACCTTCTTCTTAAGAGTCTGCACAGGCTGTTTGCCTCAAGTGGGGTTGTAACATATGAAATTGCCTTCCGTTTCTGGAACGGCTGTAGGTCCGTTGGCCGGTTTTTTGGCCTTTCTGTTCTGGGGTGGGCTTGTTCTGTTCTGGAAGCAGCTTGAAGGTGTCCCTCCCTTTGAAATCCTGTGCTACCGAATTTTGTGTTCGCTGATTTTTATTGTCCCTGTGATTCTGCTTGCAGGCCGTTGGAATGAGGTATCCGCGGTTCTTTGCATTCCGAGAACTCTGCTGACACTTGTCCTCAGCTCAGCCACTGTGGGACTCAACTGGTTTCTGTATATCTGGGCTATCAGTCAGAATATGGTTCTGGAAACAAGCCTCGGCTATTACATAAATCCACTGGTCAATGTGCTGCTTGGTTGCCTGTTCCTTCGGGAGCGCCCCACACGTCTTCAGACAGTGGCCATTCTTCTGGCCAGCGCAGGCGTTGGCTGGAGTGTCCTCAATCATGGCTATTTCCCCTGGCTTGCCTTTGGACTCGCCATCAGTTTTGGTCTTTATGGCCTCTTGCGTAAGACTGTACATGTGGAATCCTTGCCCGGGCTTTTCTGGGAAACGCTTTTCCTGACGCCACTCGCCGGAGGATGGGTTCTGTGGCTTGCGGCTCACGGAGAAGGTTTTCTTGTTCATCCTGCAGTGCATACAGGCATTTTCCTGCTTCTCTCAGGCCCGGTAACTTCAATTCCTCTGATCCTGTTCGCCTTTGCAGCCCGGCACATGCGTCTGATGACCTTGGGACTCATGCAGTATGTTTCACCCACGGGAACCTTCCTTATTGGCGTCTTTATCCTGCATGAACCGTTACATGGGGAAACGCTGGTGACGTTCTGTTTTATATGGATAGCACTGCTGCTTTATACGCTGGAAAGTCTGCGACTGGCTCGTGTAGCCACACGGCAGGGAGCCTGACCGGAAGCATTCGGCATATCCTCTTTGTCTGAGGAGTGGTTGCCTGTGAACAAGGAGTCATCAAGGGGTACAACAGTACTTGGAAGATTCCTTTTGTGCCTGGACCCGAGGAAAGAGTCTCCGAAGGAGGCTTGATGTCATTTATCGAATATTTTTAATAGCATATGGGTCTCTTCAAAAGCAGTTTCATACCATGTGCTATTGTGGCTGGAGAAAATACGGGTCAAGGCGATGAGGCCGTGCAGGTGAAAGGATACCTTTAATCCTGTTTCGAGTGAAGTTGGAGGGCACAGAGAAAACGCTTCACTGGGCCGACTTCGTAGCTTGTGGTAGCCAGAAAATTCCACGTTTCCGTCTGTTGTATCCAGAGCGGAGCCTGTCGGACATCTTCACGCAGCAACAGGATAACAACCCCACCGGGGTTTAGTGACGAACGTACCAATGTCAGGACATCCGGCCATGGCATGAATGCCCGGCTGACGACCAGATCGGCTGTGCGCCGCGGGGGACCTGCCATAAACGCTTCGGCCCGCCCTCGGAAAACATTGGTACGGGGAAGTGGGGTACGAGCAAGAACGGTGGAGAGAAAAAGAGCCCTTTTTTCTCGAGCTTCTACCATCCAGTAGGTTCCTTTTTGCCAGAGCATGCGCAGGGGAAGTCCCGGCAGACCGGCACCGGAACCAAGATCCCAGCAGTCCGGCATATCCCGAAGATGAGTTGCCGTGGTCCAGTCTTCATTCAAAAAGGCGGCAAGGTGAAGACTGTCCACAACCAGGGTCATAAAGGTTTCCTCTGCCGTTCTGGTGCCCACAAGATTCATCACCCGATTCCATTGCATGAGCAGGTCAAGATAGGCGGCCAGTGGACGCAGGGCTTCCTCAGCGAGGTCAAAGCCAACGCGGCGGCCCCATCTCTGGAGATCGTGGAGTGGGACTGACTGGCTCATGAAAAACTCCTGATGAAAGTGATTCGTGGAAGATCCGATTTTCGAAAAATCGGAGAACTGTTCTATGGTACCAGAAAGGCAAACGGTCAATAGGGGCGATGCCCGGCTTGTCGTGAGCTTCCCCACAATAGACAAAATAACAGGCCGTTTCCGAGTCTTTCGAAAAAAATATTCAGGAAAACGGGAATAGGAGAGTATCGTTCGATCTCTCGTATCATTCAAGCAAAATCTTGTTGACCCCAATGCATGTCACGGACCACCTGATCAAGGAGGCTGGCAGGCATCTGTTTTCGGAACATGGGATCTTGGGGGAGGGTGGAGAGATGGCTGGGAGAAAAGGCAGACGCAAAGGAGTTGCTTTGGGCGAGTGAAGAACACCGGCCTTGGAGAGCAGGCCGGTGTATCCTTCGGACCTAACGGCTTGTCCAGCCACCGTCGATGTAAAGGGTTGTTCCTGTGATGTAGTTAGCCCAGTCGGACGCAAGAAAGACCACGGGGCCAGCCACTTCCTGCGGTTCTCCAAGACGCTTCATGGGGGTCATGCTCATAAGCCAATTCAGACGCTCCTTGTCATTTAGCCACCCTTCAGTCATGGGGGTCCGGATATAGGCGGGTGCCACGGCATTCACATT
>CAMLXE010000143.1 GCA_946490455.1 uncultured Desulfovibrio sp.
CTCAATCACCTGTCCGCCACCACGAGGTGCTTCCTCCTGCACCAGACGTCGTAACCCCTCCCGGTCCCGCAGGACTATCTCGCGTCCGTTCAGACTGATAAGCCCCTGTTCGGAGAAACGCGAAAGCTGTCGTGACAGAGTTTCGCGTGCCACACCCAGCAGATTTCCCAGAATCTCCCGTGAGACATCAAGTCGAATCACGGGATTTCCATCATCAAGCTGGCTCCGGTGCAGAAGATACAGAGCCAGGCGTCTGGCCGCATCCACCTGTCCCTGAGTGGACAATTTGTGCGAAAACATGCGCAGCCGCAAGGAAAGGACTGCCAGCATCCGCAGAGCCAGCTCCGGATTTTCCCGGATCAGTCCGATCAGGCAGGCTGCGGGTACATAAAGGGCCGTAACCCGGTCCACTGCCAGAGCCGAGGCAGGAAGGGTTCCCTGTTGAAAAACGGCTGCTTCACCCAGCGTATTGCCAGCACGGACCAGATGCAGCACTCTTTCCTTGCCATCGGCTCCAAAACGAACGACCTTGACTACGCCGGACAGCACCACATACAGGCCTTCTGCTGTTTCTCCTTCATGCAGCAGCATATTCCCACGTTCAAACAGGCGAATACGGCATGCCGCGGCCAACCTTTCCCGTTCCGTATCGGAAAGAGGGGTGAACAGAGGCAGACGCCCCAGTATGGTCATACAATCCATAAGTTCCGTTTTCGCCATGAAGAATCCCTCCGGTATCATTTCAAAATATACGGGCTTGACCCATTTCTGCCTGTTGCCACCCTCCAAACCAAAAATCTATGTCATACCAGAATTGGGAGAGATCTTCTGAAAACGAACGAAACCCGATGGTCATATTCAGCTGGTCAAAAGAAAAAATATTCCTGCTCCAGCCCTGATTCCAGATTTTGAATCGACAAGGTGTGCTTTCCAGCTTACGAAGAACCCTCCGACTTCCATAGGCATGGGAGGTCAGAGGGTTCTTTACTCTAGTTCAGGATTGCCCGTAAATCCTCATCCGGCGTGGATATGGGCATGAGATTCCATTTTTCAACCAGTAGATTCAGAATATTGGGAGAAACGAAAGCCGGCAGGCTGGGACCCAGACGAATATTCCGGATTCCCAACGCCAGCAGAGTCAGCAAAATGCTCACTGCCTTCTGTTCATACCAGGACAGGATAAGGGAAAGTGGCAGTTCGTTCACATCGCAATGCAAGGCTTCGGACAGCGCCAGAGCAATCTGTACAGCGGCGTACGCATCATTGCACTGTCCGACATCCATAAGTCGCGGGAACCCTCCCAGCGTACCAAGATCCTTGTCAAAAAACCGGAACTTGCCGCACGCAAGCGTCAATACCAGTGTATCTGGCGGCGTTTTTTCCACGAATTCCGTATAGTAGTTACGCCCCGGTCTGGCTCCATCGCAACCGCCAACCAGAAAAATATGGCGAATGGCGCCAGCCTTTACAGCATCAAGGACCTGCGGTGCCGCATCAAGCAATGTCCTGCGTCCAAAGCCAACAAGAATTTCCTTACCGGCCGTATCTTCAACAAACCCGGGCAGGGCAAGAGCCTTCTCGATGACTGGTGAAAAATCCCGGTCCATGCAATGTGTAAGTCCCGGCCAGCCGACCGCTCCAGAGGTAAATACCCGTTCCTCATACGACACGGGATTCTGAATGCAGTTGGTTGTAAAGAGAACGGCGCCGGGGAAATCCGGAAGTTCCTTGCGCTGATTTTGCCATGCTGTTCCGTAGTGTCCGACCAGATGCGGGTATTTCTTCAGCTCCGGATATCCATGAGCCGGCAGCATTTCACCATGGGTATAGACATTGATGCCGGTTCCTCTTGTCTGCTCAAGCAGAGCATGGAGATCTTCCAGATCATGTCCCGAAACAAGAATGGCCTTTCCCTTGCGATGTCCAAGCGAAACCGACGTCGGATGCGGATGCCCAAACCGACCGGTATTTCCGGCTTCGAGAAGCTCCATCGCCCGGAGATTTGCCTTGCCGCAACGCAGAACAAGATCCAGCCATTCCTCAAGGCTTCGCTCTCTGTCCGGCTGTCCCTTCTTGTCCGGAACCCCGGCCGCCAATCCTTCATGAATGAAGGCAAAAAGCTCCGGATCACGCTGCCCAAGAATGGCCGCATGATCTGCATAGGTTGCCACGCCTTTCAAACCGTACAGCAGAAGCTGCATGGCCGAACGAATATCAGGATTGCTGTCAAAATGTTCTGTAGATACATCCACGCCGTTCAGTTCCTCGATAGCGGCCTCCAGAGCCCCTTCACTGAGATCAAGCGTACAACCAAGACGGGCAGCCAGACGCCGCCGCAGGCGTACGGCCTCCCGTACCGCATCTTCCAGCACCGATGCATCAAAATTGACATTGGTCAGGGTCATGAAGAGCGCACGAACCGTGAACTCATCAAGTTCCGAATCCACAATACCCTTTGCTCTGGCCTTGAGAGCCGTTCTGGCAAGCAAACGCAAGGCATAGACCAGCCTGTCCTGAATATCCGCTACGTCCGGGGCCTTGCCGCATACCCCGGAAACGGTACAGCCTGTACCCCGGGCAGTCTGTTCACACTGATTGCAAAACATGGAAGGACTCCTGAATTGAGGTGAATAATTCAACTGGAAGAATTCTATCTTTCATAACGTAAAAAGGACCGTGACGGGAATCACACTTTCACAATAATCATACAAAAAATAACAATGGATTCGCCACGCTGTCCCCAGCATCTCAGCCTTGCTTGACATCTCATTCCGCTCACAGCTAATTTCCATCCTTTATCAAACCGGCTCCATTGAATGGATCGGTCCTATCCGGAGTCCCGTCATGATCTGTAAACGCTGCAAGTCTGCTACAGCCATCATTGCCCTGCCCAGTCACAATACGGGCTTCTGTGAAGCCTGCTTTCATGATTTTTTCTCGGCGCAGGTAGCCAGAGGCATTGAAACGGCCAAACTGTTCACCCATGAAGACCGTATTCTGGTAGCCCTGTCCGGAGGCAAGGACTCCCTGGGACTCATGCTGGAACTTTCACGACAGGGATATGATGTGACCGGGCTGCACATTGATCTCGGGATTCCCGGCTCTTCCGAAGTGACGCGCGGTGTAGTGGAGCGCTTCTGTGCCAAACATGGTTTCCGGCTCATCATCAAGGAAATGGAAAAGGAAGGATTGGCCATTCCCAGGGTCAAGGCACGTCTGAAACGGCCTGTATGCTCGGCATGCGGCAAGATAAAGCGGCACTTTTTCAACAGGACTGCCCTTGAAGAGGGCTATACCGTGCTCGCAACCGGACACAATCTTGACGATGAAATTGCAAGACTGTTCAGCAATACCCTGCGCTGGGATGTAGGCTACCTCTCCGATCAGGGGCCACGCCTTGATGGCGAAGATGGCTTTGCCCGCAAGGTCAAACCATTCTGGCGCCTGACCGAATTTGAAACAGCAACCTATGCCTTTCTCGAAGACATCGAGCATCACCATACGCCCTGCCCCTACAGTACCGGAGCCAGCTTTACCTTCTACAAGGGACTCTGGAATCAGCTCGAAGAAGCCATGCCCGGCCGTAAGATGGCCTTTTATACGGACTTCCTCCAGCGGGGTCGGGAAGCCTTCAAGGCGCTGTCAGACAAGGGTGGGGATCCTCTTTTCCCCTGTTCCCGCTGCGGTTATCCCACCTCATCTGGAGTCTGTGGCGTCTGCCGCATCAGAGAAGCACTGAAGGACTGAATTGGACCCGTTCCTGATCCCAATCCCTCTTCAACCAATAAAAACGCCTCGGAAGGAAAACTTTCTGATACAGCCTGCTCTGTTCAAGTCCCTGTTCTCGTGATACCTCACGAGCAGAGCAGATATGTCGTGGAACAGGAACTGCCCTTTCTTTTACGGACACTTAAGGAAGCTGACGAACTTTCCGCCAGGGGAATGCCACTCCATGAGCATCAAGCAACGCTTTACGACCGAACCTCTCTATCTCATGGACGGTTCGGCCTTTGTCTATCGGGGATTTTATGCCAACCAGAGCATGCAGCGCTCCGATGGTTTTCCTACCAGCGCTCTGTTCATCGTGGCGCGGATTCTCATGAAAATTCTGCGCGAAGAACAGCCGGGCCATTTTGCCTTCATCCTTGACGGCCATGGGCCCAACTTCCGGCACGAACTCTTTCCGCTGTACAAGGCACAACGCAACGCAACCCCGGAAGATCTTATCCGGCAGATGGAGCCGATTCACCGACTTGTCCGGGCTCTGGGGCTGCATCTTGAAATTTCGGAAGGCTGTGAAGCGGATGATTGCATTGCTTCGGTCGCCAAACGTTACCGGGATGAACGCCCTGTTGTCCTTGTGGCCACAGACAAGGATCTCAAACAGTGCCTTCATCCCAATGTTCTGATGTGGGATCCGGCAAGCCGGGACGAAAAGATCGTAACCCTCGACAGCTTCACTTCCGAAACAGGGCTTGTTCCGTCCCAATGGCCCGATGTTCAGGCCATTATTGGTGATTCCAGCGACAATATTCCGGGCATCAGAGGAATTGGCCCCAAAACGGCCGAAAAACTTTTCCGGGACTATCCAACCCTTGAGGCCATCCGGGATGGCTTTGAGAGCCTTTCGCCATCTCTGCACAAGAAATTTGATGGCCAGCTGGACGCCATGTTTCTGTACCGCCAGCTTACGACGCTTGATACTTCCCGTTGCTCAGGACTGACCATGGACGCCATGAAGGTCCGCCCTGTAAACCGGCAGGAAGCTGCAACCCTGTTGCGCGAATTTGAACTGACCTCTCTGGAACGCGAACTGGCTGCTCTGATTCGTGATGGGCGTGTCGCCGTGGATGATGAAATGGACATGCCGGGAACAGGAGCCATGCGTCAGCTTTCTCTGCTGGATGCGCCGCAGACGAAGCCACGCCGCCGTCTCCGTTCTCTGGATGATCCTGCTCTGCAATCATTTTCTGGTGCAATGGTTGCTGTTCTGGACGACAGCGGAGAGGTAGCGCTTGCTGTTGGTGATGAAGAAATTGTCTATACGGGTCCTGTAGCTCCACTTGCGGAACGACTTCTTGCCGCCGGCCGCGTGATTGCTCCTGACGTCAAGGCGCTGCTGCACGCTGACCCCGCCTGGCGGCGTATTCCACCAGCCCTCTGGTTTGATCTGGGACTTGCCAGCTATCTGCTGGAACCGGAAGAACGGGATTACGGCTGGCCCAGACTGGTTGCTCGATGGGGAACCGCTCTTGGCATGTCTCCTGCCTGCC
>CAMLXE010000144.1 GCA_946490455.1 uncultured Desulfovibrio sp.
GAACGCGCAGAGGAAAACCGTCCAGCTGACCGTAAATCGCTCAGGCCTGATATGACAAAGGGAAACATGATAGTCCTTCCGTGGTCAATGATAAGTATAAAAAAGGCTCTCCTCATGACTGGGGAGAGCCTTCTTTGAAGAATGGCCGGAACTGATCAGCGGTTCGTGGCGAGATGCCATTTTGCCGAAAGAACAGTATTTTTCATCAGCATGGCGATGGTCATGGGACCAACGCCGCCCGGAACGGGCGTGATCTTTCCGGCTACCTTGCAGGCTTCTGCAAAGGCAACGTCGCCGGAGAGCATGGGTTTGCCGGTTTTTTCATTGAAGCCTATTCTGTTGACCCCTACATCGATGACCGTTGCACCGGGTTTGATCCATTCCGGACGGACAAGTCCGGGAACACCGGCAGCGACAATAAGGATATCGGCACGCCGGCAGTGTCCGGCCAGATCCTTGGTGCGCGTATGGACCAGTGTGACCGTAGCGTCGGTTCCTTTCTGGCCGAGCATGACCGCAATGGGTTTCCCGACGATATTGGAGCGTCCCACAACCACGACTTCGGCTCCGGCAATGGGCGTTCCCGATCTGATGAGCATTTCCCGGATGCCGGCCGGGGTGCAGGGCGGGAAGCGTTCGTCCCCGATGAGCAGGCGGCCGAGATTGACGGGGTGAAAACCGTCCACATCCTTGTCGGGATCAATGGCATTGATGACCTTTGTTTCATCTATGTGCGGGGGCAGTGGAAGCTGTACAAGAATGCCGTGAATGGCCGGGTCGGCATTATAGCGGGCAATGAGCGCAAGCAGATCGGCTTCGCTGATATCGGCAGGCTGGTTGTCCTGTACTTCATGGAAGCCGAGCTCCAGAGCCGTCCTGACTTTCAGGGAGACATAGCTGACCGAGGCCGGATTTTCACCCACAAGGATGGTGACCAGTCCTGGAACGATCCCATGTTCGGCGCGCATGGCGGCGACTTCGGTACGCAATTCGTCAAGAATGGCAGAACGGAGTTCCGTTCCACTGATGATTTCAGCCATGAAATCCTCCAAGCCTTTTCGCCTCAGGACACTTCACGCCGGGCGAGATAATCGTTCTGAAACATGCACATGCGCAGGGCATTGCGATACTTGCCGTTGCTGAAAAATTCGTGCTTGAGTTCGCCTTCCGTTTCAAAGCCGAGCTTTTCGTAGATGTGAATGGCCTTTTTGTTTTCAGTGTCAACAAGAAGATACAGTTTATACAGGTTGAGAACCGTAAAACTGTAATCCATGATCAGCTCCACAGCTCTGGCTGCATAACCAAGTCCCTGATGGGCAGGGGCGATGATCAGCTGAAATTCGGCTCTGCGGTGAATATAGTCAATTTCCATGAGTTCGACCAGCCCAACCTTTACCTTGTCATGTTCGACGATAAAGCGTCGTTCACTCTGGTCATGGATGTGCTTGTCATACAGATCAAGCAATTCAACAAAGGCTTCGTAGGGTTCTTCAAACCAGTAACGCATGACGCTGGCATTATTGTCCAGCTGATGCACGAAGGGAAGGTCTTCCCTTTCAAGAGGCCGCAGACGAATGGGAATATCGTTGTCCATCATATGCTCTGAAGAAAAGAAGGAACGGAAACAGATTGCTTCACCGGTGTAGGAAGATCGGGGGCTTTCCGCCCCCGATCGTATGAACGGGAAGAGAGGGGACTTCCAGGGAATCAGAAGATGCCTCTGACGCGTCCGGTATCCGTATCCACATCGACTCTGCGGAAGGAAGGATTGGACCCTGTTCCGGGCATGAGCGAGATGGAGCCGGAAACGGGAACCACAAAGCCGGCGCCTCCGTAGATGAGGACGTCACGAATCTTGAGTCTCCAGCCCCTGGGAGCACCCTTCATGTTGGGATTGTCGGAGAGGGACAGGTGGGTCTTGACCATGCACAGACCAAGCTCTGCGGCATCGTCACGCTGCTGAATCCTGTCCAGCTTTCCGGCAGCTTCGGCGGAGAAGTCCACGCCGTCCGCTCCATAAACCTCGCGGGCGACCAGTTCGATACGTTCTCTGAACGGCATGGACCAGTCGTAGAGCGGCTTGAATTCCGTCTTTTCCTCACAGGCATCAAGCACGGCGTCGGCAAGTTCCAGCGCACCGTCTCCGCCATGTTCCCAGTGGGTGGAGAGCGCCACTCTGGCGCCTGCTGCCTCGCACAGCTCCCGGACCTTGGCGATTTCGGCCCTGGTGTCCGTGACAAAGGCATTGATGCACACAACCGGAGACACTCCGGATTTCTTGACCGTTTCGATGTGGTGCAGCAGGTTGCAGCAGCCCGCTTCCACAAAGCCCACATTTTCCGAGCGGTATTCGTCGGGCAGGGGACGTCCCGGTACGGGAACAGGCGCCCCACCGTGACTCTTCAGCGCACGGATGGTCGCGACTACAACAGCCGCATCCGGAGCCAGACCGCTGTAGTGGCACTTCAGGTTCCAGAACTTCTCGTACCCGATATCCGCACCGAAGCCGGATTCCGTCACATGGTAATCACTCAGCTTCAGGCCGACCCGGTCGGCAATGACGGAACTCTGACCAATGGCGATGTTGGCGAAGGGACCGGCATGCACAAAGACAGGCTGTCCTTCGATGGTCTGAATGAGGTTCGGGTTGACGGCTTCCACCATCCAGGCGGTCATGGCGCCGTCAACTTCCAGATCCGCAGTGGTGACCGGATTGCCGTTGCGGTCATAGGCAACGATGATCCTGCCCATGCGTTCCCGCAGGTCCTTGAGATCTCTGGCCACGGCCAGAATGGCCATGACTTCCGAAGACACGGCAATGTCAAAGCGCGAGCGCATCATGAAGCCGTCGGACTTGCCGTTGACGCCGTCAATCCCAATGATGATGTTGCGCAGCGACTGGCAGCAGAAGTCCATGACCCAGCCCATGTTCACATTGGTGGGGTCAATGTTCAGGCGTGCCATGTGGGACATCTTGAGCAGCTTTTCATCGTCATAGTTGCGTTCATGCTGCATTCTGGAGGTGAGAGCCACCATGGCAAGGTTGTGGGCGTTCATGACGGCATTGATGTCCCCGGTGAAGCCAAGGGAATACTGGGTGAGCGGAATGCACTGGGAAAGTCCTCCGCCTGCCGCCGATCCCTTTACGCCCATGGTCGGGCCTCCCGAGGGCTGTCGAATGGCGGCAGAAGACCGTTTGCCGCGTCGTCCGAGTCCCTGGACAAGGCCTATGGTCGTCGTGGATTTGCCTTCACCAAGAGGAGTGGGGGTAATGGCGGTAACGTCGATATATTTTCCGTTGGGCCTGTTGCCAAGGCGTCCCAGAACGGAGCGATAATCGATTTTGCCCATGACATGGCCATAGGGAAGCAGCTCGCTTTCAAGCAACCCCAGATCGTTCCCCAGCTGATAGATGGTTTTCATCCGGGTTTCCGCATCCTGGGCTATTTCCCAGTCGGCATGCTGTTTCGGATCAAGTGCCATGCGCACCTCCTCTTCGGTTTGGATAAAAAAATATGGGAAAGGGTTTCGACATCCATAATGTATCCCTATTACTATATGCTTTTGCAAAGACTTTCCAGAATAAAGTGTACGATACAATTATGCGTAACCCCCCATATAGAAAATAAGAAAAGTGCAATGAGAGCAAAATTTTTCTTGCGTGTGACGGGGAAAGGCTGGCAAAAGAAACAGCGGAGCCTTTTCCTTGTATTTCGACTGCCGGATTCCCTGGCAGTCTGTATTGTCTATCGCGTGAGGTTCAGAGTGAATAAAATCGTTGTTTCGGTCATCGGGCTGGATTGTCCCGGTGTGGTGTACGCGGTGTCGAGTACCCTGTCGGCGCTGGAATGCAATATCGAGGAAGTGAGTCAGACCATTCTGAAAAGCCAGTTTGCGGCCATTTTTGTGGCAACGCGTCCCGATGATCTGGACAATGAGACCATCCTCAGGGTCCTTTCTGGAGCCGTGGAGGACAAGAATATGCATCTTACCATAACCATTCGCGATTTCGAGGATGGTTGTGTGTTCAGGAGTGAACCTTCCGAACCCTTTGTTGTCACGGTCGATGGAAAGGACCAGCTGGAAATCATTTCGTCCATTTCTCGGATATTTGCCGAACACCATGTGAATATTGAAAATCTGAAGGCCATTATGCCCAAGGGAGAAAACAGAGCTCTTCTTGTCTTTGAAATTGCTTTGCCCTTGTCCATTGATCGGACTGCCTTGCGCAAAACGCTGCAGGATCGTGCCAGAAGCATGGGACTGCGCCTGAGCATGCAGCATCGGGACATTTTTGAGGCCGTACACCGCGTCCTGTCGGTTTGAGTTGCCCTGTCCTGATTCTGAGTTCTTTTTGACAGACCGAGCCTCCGTGACATCGCGGTTGTGGGGGCAGCCTTCATTTTTTAGGGGAGATTCCCATGCTTACAGAACGTGAAGTCCTCAGCACCCTGAACATGCTGCGCAATGAACATCTCGATGTTCGTACGGTGACGCTTGGCATCAGTCTGTTTGACTGTGCCAGTCACGATTTTGATGTGTTTGCCTACAGAGTGCGTGCCAAGATAGCCAAATACGCCGCCAGGCTGGTTTCCACCTGCAATGA
Organism: uncultured Desulfovibrio sp.; assembly: GCA_946490455.1. Lineage (GTDB taxonomy): Bacteria > Desulfobacterota > Desulfovibrionia > Desulfovibrionales > Desulfovibrionaceae > Bilophila. The sequence continues at coordinate 4,607 of CAMLXE010000144.1, forward strand.
GGTGGAGGAACGTTTTGGCATTCCGATTGTCAACAAGCGCATCAGTGTCAGCCCCATCGGCGTGGTCGGGGCGTCCTTTTCCAGAGACGAGATGGTCAGGGCCTGTTGTGTGCTGGATGACGCTGCCAAGGATGCCGGGGTGGATTTTCTTGGCGGATTTGGCGCACTGGTGGAAAAGGGGATTACTCCCGGAGAACGGAATCTGATTGACTCTCTTCCGGAAGCTTTGGCCACTACGGACCGTATCTGCTCATCCATCAACGTGGCCTCGTCTCGTTCAGGTATCAATATGGATGCCGTGGCGCTCATGGGACAGCGGATTCTCGATGTGGCCGAGGCAACCAGAGACAGGGACGGACTCGGATGCGCCAAGCTGGTGGTCTTTGCCAATATTCCTCAGGATGTTCCCTTTATGGCCGGAGCGTATCTTGGCGTCGGGGAACCGGATGTTGTCATCAATGTGGGTGTTTCAGGACCTGGGGTGGTCAAAAAGGCCATTGATCGTGCCATGGACGCCTACCCCAACATTACGTTGAGCGAAGTGGCCGAGGTCATCAAGCGTACGGCATACAAGGTAACCCGGGTTGGCGAGATTATCGGCAAGGATGTGGCCAACCGACTGAATCTGCCGTTTGCTGTGGCGGACCTTTCTCTGGCGCC
>CAMLXE010000145.1 GCA_946490455.1 uncultured Desulfovibrio sp.
TCATTCCCGAAGTCGTCAATCAGGTTGCCTTCCGGGTTATCGGCAACGACGTGACAGTCACCCTTGCCGCTGAAGCCGGCCAGCTGGAACTGAATGTCATGGAACCCATGATTGCCTATTCCCTGTTCCAGTCCATCACCATGCTCCGCAATGCCTGCTACACACTGGCCGACAAGTGTATCATCGGCATTACTGCCAACGTGGAACGTTGCCATGAACTGGTGGACAACTCCATCGGCCTGGTCACAGCGCTTGTCCCATTCCTCGGGTATGAACGGTGTGCCGGCATTGCCAAACAGGCCTTTGCCACAGGTCGCCCCGTACGTGAACTCATTCTTGAAGATGGACATGTGACGGCTGAACAGCTTGAGGATATCATGAAACCTGAAAACATGCTTCACCCCGTTCGCCATAAGGTACTTCAATGAACAAACTTCCCTTTGAAATTCCGACAGTAACCGTAAGACTGCAACCAGAGGAACAGATCCTCGAGATTCCACGCCACAAGGTCAAGACCGTCAAACGGCTTCTGCTTTACCTTGGCATCCGCGAATGTACGGCGCTGGTTGCACGAGGTCGAGAACTGCTGACACCAGATCGGGCAGTATTGCCACATGACAATCTGCTGGTCAGAAAAGTCACTTCCAGTGGATGAGAGCACAGCTCCAGAAAGGCAGGAAGAGCCGGGAGTCTATCCTTCCGGCTCTTCTGCTTTCCAATTTTCAACCCAGGGAATCTGCGGGGAAAATGACTTCACGGGTCCTCAGTCTGAACGTCTTCTAGTTCAGGCGAAGGTCCGTAATTCGCTTGGATTTCGAGAAGGTACGCGGCAATGAACCCGCATCCACTATCTCCACTTCGATACGAGCCATAATGCGCTTGTGCAGTTCCATGCCGATTGCACGGGCAAGACCGGCATCATCACCGGCAGATAGACCGGCAAGACGCTCCACCTGCAGACGCATATAATCGAGACCTTCCCGGCGGGTCAGTTCCACATGATATTCTCCACCGACTTCAGGAAAGGCATTCAGCACATCCACGAGCTGTCCCGGGTAAATGTTGACCCCACGGAAAATAATCATGTCATCCGAACGACCTCTGATATGTCCGTGGCGAGGAATAACCCGTCCACAGGAGCAGGGTTCGGGGATAAGACGAGTCAGATCATGTGTACGATAGCGAATGAGAGGCACGGCTTCCTTGCACAGCGTTGTGACAACCATCTCGCCGACCTCTCCATCCGGAACAGGCTCGAGTGTATGTGGATCAATGATCTCAATATAGAAAAGGTCAGCCCAGTAATGAATCCCCTCGCCGGCTTCGCAGTTCAATCCGGTTCCCGGACCATACATCTCGGTCATACCGGCGATATCGTAACTGGCTTCCAGTCCGAGCTTTTCGGTGAAGGCCTGACGCATCTTGAGGCTATGGGGTTCGGAGCCAAAAATAATCTTTTTCAGGGCAATCTTGTCACGCAGATTGTGTCGTTCCACCTCTTCGGCCAGCAGCAGTGCCATGGAAGCTGTTGCACCAAGGCAGGTTACCCGCATATCCGTCATCAGCTGCAGCTGCATATCCAGATTGCCCGGTCCCACAGGTACCGTCAAAGCGCCGAACAGCTCGCTTCCAGCCTGAAAACCGGCTCCGGCTGTCCACAGACCATAACCTACGGCGATCTGGATACGGTCCTCCCTTGTCAGCCCGGCAAGTTCATAGCAACGCGCCATCTGCAACGCAAAGGTATCCACATCCTTCTGGGTATAGGCAAGAACCTTACGTTTTCCCGTTGTTCCCGACGAAGCATGCACACGCACCACATCCTCGATGGGAACACAAAGAAGGGGAAAGGGATATCCGTCACGCAAGTCGGTCACGTCGGTAAAAGGCAGCCTGCGGACATCATCCAGAGTACGAATGTCCGCCCCGGAAGCAATACCGGCAGCCTTCAGTTTGACGCGGTACTGGTCATTCTTCATGGCCTGATCTACCGACCATCGTATGCCGGCAAGCTGATGGTCAGCAAGAAAATCGGCAGGAAGATGCGGCAGAAAACGAGAATTGGCGGCCATGATGACATCTCCAGTTTGCGGCAAGGATGCCGGTTGTCTTTTCGGTGCTAAACAGATAGTGTTTGCAAATTGAACCAAATGAAGATGACTGTTTAGCAGAAAAGATACTGGAGGGAAACCCCATGCGAGTGCTCATCATCGGTTCCGGAGGACGCGAACATGCCCTATCGTGGAAAATCCGGCGTAGCGGCAGGACAGAAAAGCTGTACTGTGCCCCCGGAAATGGAGGAACCGCAGCTGAAGGCGAAAACATTGTTCTGAAAGATGATGATGTGGACGGTCTTGTACGCTTTGCCAGGGAACATGAAATTGACATGGTGATTCCCGGTCCGGAATTGCCCCTGACTCTGGGCGTAACCGACGCCATGAAACAGGCAGGTATCCGTTGCTTCGGTCCCGACAAATGGTGCGCCCAGCTTGAAGGAAGCAAGTCCTTTGCCAAAAGGATCATGGAACGGGCAGGTGTGCCCACAGCGGCCTGCGGTATCTTTGAAACCCTTGAAGAAGCCAGAGACTTTCTGCACAGGAAAGGCGCTCCCATTGTCATCAAGGCCGATGGTCTTGCAGCCGGCAAGGGCGTGATTGTGGCCAAAACGGAGGCAGAAGCAGAAGACGCTCTGAATCAGATCATGGGCGGAGCCTTTGGCAAGGCCGGACACCGTGTGGTCATTGAAGAATTCCTCGAAGGGGAGGAAGTTTCCCTCCTGGCCTTCTGCTCGGGGGAAACGGCCCTTCCCTTGCCTTCTGCACAGGACCACAAGGCGGCTTTTGATGGTGATACAGGCCCCAATACGGGTGGTATGGGTGCCTACAGCCCGGCTCCCATTCTTCCGGATACCGAACTTGAGCGCATGGCCGACATTGCCATCCGTCCCATTCTGCGGGAAATGGCCGCGCAGGGGCATCCTTTCGTCGGCATTCTGTATGCGGGCCTCATGATCACGAAAAATGGTCCAAAGGTTCTTGAATACAATGTCCGTTTCGGAGATCCAGAATGTCAGCCGTTGCTCATGCGACTGGACAACGACCTTCTTGATGTCATGACCGCCTGTATTGATGGACGCCTTGAAGAAGTAACGCTGTCCATTCGCCCGGAGTCGGCTCTTGGAGTGGTCATTGCTGCTGAAGGGTACCCAGGATCCTACCCCAAAGGAATGCTTATTGAAGGTCTGGATCAGGCTGACAATCTCCCGAATACAAAAGTCTTTCAGGCGGGAACACGACGCGAAGGAGACAAGACCTTCTCCAATGGGGGAAGGGTGCTGTGTGTCACAGCGCTTGGTTCAAGTCTTGCGGAAGCACAAAAACACGCCTATGAAGCAGTATCCCTCGTTCAGATGGACAAGAGTCAACACCGCACCGACATTGGTGCCAAAGGTTTGAGGAGACTTGCATAAATGAAGGCAAAAGTTGCCATTTTCATGGGTTCCGCCTCAGATGAGGCGATGGTCAGTCCCTGTACCGAAATTCTGAAGAGTCTCGGTATTCCCTATCTGTTTACGGTTACGTCCGCACACCGAACACCGGAACGCACGGAAGAGCTTGTGACCAGACTGGAAACCGAAGGTTGTGAGGTCTTTGTCTGTGCTGCCGGCATGGCCGCGCATCTGGCCGGAGCCGTTGCCGCACGGACACTGAAACCGGTCATCGGCATTCCCGTTGCAGCGTCCCCTTTGGGCGGTATGGACGCGCTTCTTTCCACCGTTCAGATGCCTCCCGGATTTCCGGTAGCCACGGTATCGCTGGACAAGGCAGGTGCGAAGAATGCCGGATGGCTTGCCGCACAGATTCTTGCCCTGAACGATCCCGAACTGACGGAACGTCTTCGTGCTGCCCGTGCCAAATTCAAGGCTGATATTGAAAAGGCCGGAGCCGAAATCGAAAGCAAGTACAGCCTGTAGACAAAGACCATGTTACAAGAGAACCAGTCCACTCTTCTTCAAAGGTTACGTCAGACCGTGTTCTGGGAATATGCCGAGGCCCTCATCTGGGCTGTGGCTCTGGCCCTTGTCCTGACTACATTTATTGTTCAGGCCTTCAAGATTCCTTCCGGTTCCATGCTGGAGACATTGCAGATCGGCGATCGTCTGCTGGTCAACAAATTCCTGTATGGCCTCAAGAATCCGTTCACTGACGAATATCTCATCCGTGGCAAGGACCCACAGGTCGGCGATATTATCGTATTCCGCTATCCCAAGGATCGCTCGCTTGACTATATCAAGCGCATTGTCGGAGTCCCCGGTGACACGCTGGAAATGCATAATAAGATTCTGTACAGAAATGGAGTCCCGGTTCAGGAACCTTATGTTCGCCAGACTCAACCCCTGGTTGTCATTCCGGGACGTGATGAATGGGGTCCCATTACCGTTCCTGAAGACAAGTATTTTGCCATGGGTGACAACCGTGACGAATCGTCCGACTCCCGTTTCTGGGGCTATCTGGATCGGAAGGATATTCGCGGAAAGGCATGGATAATCTACTGGTCATCCAATGGACTTGCCAATATGCGTCTGAACCGTATAGGTAAGGTCATAGAGTAACACCTCCATCACATGGAAACGAAAGGCGGAAACCAAAAGGTTTCCGCCTTTTTTATTCCCGATAAGTCCCCGAAAAGCAGTCAGTAACCGTACGGAATCAATGTGCGACAATGCCAAGAAGATCAAGAACATGGAAAGAAAGCCAGGCAATCAGTCCTGAAGCAGGAATGGTCAAAATCCAGGCAATGACCAGATTACCGGCTACTCCCCAGCGCACAGCGGACAGCCGCTTTGTGGAGCCAACGCCAAAAATGCAGGCTGTGATGGTGTGGGTTGTACTGATGGGAGCACCAAACAAGGAAGCCCCTGTAATAACCAGCGCAGCCGAAGTTTCCGTAGCAAAGCCGTGAACGGGTTCCAGACGAAAAATCTTGTGTCCCATGGTCTTCACAATTTTCCAGCCGCCAAGAGCCGTTCCACAGGCCATCGCCATTGCACAAAGACACTTTACCCAGAAAGGAACAGAAATGGTATCAATCTCGTTAAAGATAAACAGGGCCAATGTGATGACGCCCATGGTCTTCTGGGCATCATTGAGTCCATGGCTGGTGGCCATGAACGCTGCTGACAGAACCTGCAGCCGGGTAAAGGCCCGGGTCAGCTTGTTGCGGGGCGAACGGCCAAAAACAAGTGCAATGATCAGCATGAAGAG
>CAMLXE010000146.1 GCA_946490455.1 uncultured Desulfovibrio sp.
AGACCCTTGTGCAGAATGCAAAGATACCCAACCACAACCCGAAACAGACCCCCCCCCCCTTTGCGGGTGGGGTTCTGTTTCGTACCCTGGCTGCTCAACCGAGCAAAGCCGAAAAAAGGCGGAAAAGCTTCGCCCTTCCGCCTCACGCTCAAGTTTCCGAAAAATTACTTGCTGCGTCTGCCGTCCTCTTCTTTTGCAACGCCCTTGAAGGGCTCACCGCCCTTTTTCACGTCTATGAACTGCCCCGTTTCGGTGTCTCGTTTCGTCCAACAGCCCGTCAGAGGATTCTGGATTTGTGTACGATCACATACGGAACCTTTTCGATAATCCTCGCCTGTATTTTTTGCCATGTAAAGCCTCTCCTGAAAAAAAGACACCTTTCTTTGTGGATATGGGAGATAGCCACGAATCGCACCACGTCAACAGGCCAATGCAGTTTTTCCGTCCGGCTGACCCATCGCCCGACGTATTACAGGATAAAACTTTCTTTGTTCTGCGGGGAACAATGTGGAGCAAATCAGCCCACAACGAAAAGCCCTCATGATGACTCATGAGGGCCTGCTTGCTTTTGGCGTCCCCAGGGGGATTCGAACCCCCGTTGACGGCGTGAAAGCCGTTTTACATGCGCCTACCGCCATTATATTTCAATGAGTTATAGCACATTGAGGGGCATGAAATGTCACAAAAACTCTCTGTGCTTGTAACCCGCTTTTGTAACCCATGCTCTCGGCGCGCCGTCCTGTTTTTGTCCGCTGAAAGCCTCCCTTCTCACACTGTCCTTCCTCTTTCTGTCTTCTCTCACGGCTCCGTCTTCTCTTCCTGGAGTCGTCTTCTTCGCCCTCTGCTTCCCCAAAATATCTGCCCTGTTCTCGTGCTGAAAACGCACCGCTGGAGGCTTCTTCCGCATCTGAAGCGGCCCAGGATTCTGCCGCGTCTCATATGCGAAGAGGTCTTCTGTTGAAGCCTCTGCCATCCCCCCGGCAAACAGCACTCTGCCTGCTCAGGTTCCTCAGATCCCTTCAGACCGATCGGCGATTCCTCAAGCGCCGCTTTGTCAGGGCACCACCAGCAATCCTTTGCAGGTCATGCGACAGGCGCAGTTCAGCGCAACCTGCCTCAAGGTTTTGAGGATGAAAAAGGCTTCGGAAAAACAAAAAGCCGTCAGGTGGCACCCCAACGGCTTCTTGCAGAACATTTGTTCTTTCTCAAAAGAATCTGAAAGAACAATAGCTGAATTACCGTCTGTTGTCAATATTCAGCTCTGCAAAAGTATCTTTTTCCTTAGCCGGGAGAAAGACATATGGAGACATTTGCGCCTAAAGGAAAAATTTTTGGTCCTATTCTTCCACAATTTATTTTGGAAAAGCGCATCACACTTGGAGCAAAGGTCATGTATGCCTTACTGTGCAACTATGCTTCTGAAAAAGATCATTGTTGGCCGTCCCATGCCACTCTTGCTTCTCGTCTGTCTTGCAGCATCAGCAGTGTAAAAAATTATCTTGCTGAACTGGTGCGTGAAAATCTCATTACCATACGAAAGGAGCATTACCGCTCTTCTGTGTATTACCTTATAAGACCTGAACATAATGATAGCGCTGTCGAGTCAAATTCTGAAAGAAGTAAACGAGTTTTTACCTGCAACAAGTCAAATTCTGGCTACATAAATAATTTTAACAAACAAAAACAAGAAAAAAACACCCCCCTTCCCCCAAAAACGACAGAAGAGACTCCGCAGCCTACGGATCTCTCTGCGCCTTCGGCGGGGTGTGGGATTTCTTCTGAACAGGATTTTGAAAACGTATGGAATCTCTATCCCAAAAAAGAGGCAAAAGGCTTCGCCCGGCTTGCCTGGTTCCGTCTGGCCCGTTGCGGTCAGCTTCCTCCCGTATCTGAACTTCACGCCGCTCTTCAGCATTGCATGGCTCAGGAAAGCTGGCACCGGGAACAGGGACGATTCATCCCCCAGCTTGGAAACTGGCTTCGCGGGCAGCGATGGCTTGATGCCCTTTCTTCCGGTTCTCCTTCGGGACGGCGTCCTGATCCCGGCGTGCAAAAGGCCATGCAGGAAAGAGAGGAACAAGAAAAACGCATCCTGGAACGGCAGAAAGCGGAAAAAGAAAGACTGCGTCCTCTCTTCCGGGCTTTTGCGGAAAAATTTGATGCTCCCTTCAACGAGGCCATGGCTTTCGGCATCTGGCTGCATTTGCACTCCATTCACAGCGCTCCCGCTGCCGAAGATGTTCCTGCGGACAACACCAGGAGCATTGTGGCCTTTCTTCTTGAGTACCGTCGGAAAGTACAGGAACGACGCTATACGTCCCCATCTTCCAAAGCTGATACGCCGATTTCCTATTTTCACCGCCCGGAACTGCTGTTCGGCAGAAATTCCGAATCCCCAGCCATACCGACATACGCATAAGGAGCTACCGTGAAGCAACTGATTTCTTTAGGAATACTGGCTCTGCTTTCGCTGCCGTGGGACGCCCAGGCAGAGACTTCCGCCGCCCCTCGGACGCCTCTTTCCCCCGCAACGATGGCGACCGTTCACGGGCAATCCGCCGACTCGGCCTCCTTGCCCGAAGAATCGACACAGAAAACGACCGCGCCCTCAGGTTCGGACCTGAAAAAGGCACAGGAAGCGCAGGCGCTTTTTGAGGAAAGCCTGCGGCAGATGATGCCGCTGGATAAGGAACACATACAGGAATACCGGAAACGGTCGGATCAGCGTGAACGAGCGCTTTTGCCCGTTTCCCCCGACCTGCGGACCCGAACGGTGCGCGTCACGCTGGAACCCGGTCGTGCGCCGGTCAAGGTATTTACCACGGCCAACATCGCCACATCGCTGGTTTTTCATGACTCCACCGGTCAGCCGTGGCCCATTACTTCCGTGACCAACGGAGGGCCTTCCTCGTTTCAGGTTCTCCGCCCGGAACTGCCGGAAGGCAATCTGCTCAATGTCATGCCCATACAGGGCTATGCCACGTCAACCCTCGTGGTCACTCTGGAAAATCGGGACATCCCGCTGGTTATCAGGCTTGAATCGGATTCCGTCCGCGCTCCTGAACGCAAAGCCGACGCGCTGGTTCTGATTCAGCTTGCCCACCATGGTCCGAAGGCTGCGATTCCCCTGACCAGCACCATCAAGGAAACCGCCAGCTCCGCCATGCTGTCCTTTCTTGACCGCGTCCCCCCGGATGATGCCGTGCGTCTTCGTTCCGAACCGGATTCGGATGCCGTGATGGCCTGGAAATACAACGGAAAACACTATGTCAGAACCACGCACAGCCTGATGTGGCCGGCATGGACTGCCGTCGTCAACGGAGCAGGCTCCACCAAATGTTACGAGCTGCCCGTCACGACAAGAATCATGCTTTCCCGTGAAGGAAGCGTGCAGACCATCCTTCTGAAAAATACTCTCAAATAAGGCGGACACATGGCTATCACCAGCACGGAAAAAAAGCGACGATTCATACTCTTCAGCCTGTTGGGGCTGGCTGCCGCCGTTGTCATTGTTCTTGCCTCGTTTCTGCTGTTCACGCCGGAAAAACCGTCCGGCACCTCAAAAATGGCATCGGCAAGAACGGAAGCCGTAAGCGGGCAGGCTGGCGGCGTCGGATCTGAGGAATACAACCAGAAGTTGAAGGAACACGACGCGCAACAGGCCAACGCGGCGCTTCAAAGCGGTGCGAGTTTCATTCCTACGCCGATAGGAGAAAAAAAGTCCGTTGTCATTAAGAAGCAGGATACCCCTCCGTCGCCTCCGCCGGTTGCTCAGGTACGCACCGTGCCTGTTCAGACGCCGCGCACGGATAACGCCATGCTTAAAAGGATGATGGATGACCTGGCCGAACTGGACACCAGGCTGGCCAGCGCTTCCGTGGGTCAGGGACAAATCGCCTATGTCCGGGAGTTCCAGGATGAGACCGGCCAGCAGGAGTCCGAAAAACAGCCTGCCTCCGGGACGCCGTCGGTCGCTGCATCCTCCAGACCTGCGGTGAAACCGGGCGACCTGTTGTACGCCATCATAGATGTGGGAGTGAACTCCGATGTTCCGTCCGCCGTGCTGGCGACCGTCACCTCAGGCACATACAGAAATGCCCGCCTCACAGGCTCTTTCCAGCGCCATGACGAACGCCTTGTGCTGGCCTTCAATCGGATCATTCTGCCCTCCGGCGAAACCATCCAGGTGGAATCCTATGCCGTTGATCCCACCACCTCGGAAGCCTCGGTCGCCAGTTCCGTGGACACTCATTTCTTCAGCCGATGGGGCGGTCTGGTCGCCTCGGCGTTTCTGGAAGGACTGGGTACGGCCAAACGCTACAGCGGTGCCCAGAGTACCATCTACGGCTACGGCAACGACGTAACCGACCAGATGGTCTGGAACACCTACAGCGTCAGCGATCAGGCATGGATTGCCGCCGGAAAGGTCGGCGAGAAGGCCGGAAAAATCTTTGAAAGAAACTTCGACCGACCGCCCACCGTCAGGCTCGAAAGCGGCACGCCCGTGGGCGTTCTGGTCATGAACGTCAAGGACAGGTGACGCCATGGAAAATTACGTTGCCAACGTCATTCCGCATTTGCAGCAATGGTGGCCCGTCATCATCCGGCTTGCCTATCTCATCGGCATTGTCTTTGCCGTTGTCTCCCTTGTTCAGGCCGTCAGCCGGAAACAACGCTTCAACCGCTCCACGGCGGTCTGGAGCTTCATCTGTGCCGTTCTGCTGCTGAATCTTCCCGCGCTCATGGATTCTCTGTCCATGACTGTTTTCAACCAAAGCTCGGAACAGGCCCTGAGCTACAGCCCGCCTTCGTCCCCCGGTTCCATCTACATCCAGTTCGCCGTGTACGCCATTGCCTCCATCGGCGTCATCGGCATTGCGCGGGGGCTGTGTCTCATACGCGACACGCCGAATCAGAGCATGAATTTCAGCCGGGGCCTTGTCCATCTGTTCGGAGGCATTCTCGCGGTCAACCTTGTCACTTTCCTGCGCGGCCTGGGGGCCACGGTAGGCGGTGACGTGCAAACATACATCGCCAACATCATTGGCTGAGAACGGAGGACTCTATGAACTTCATCAATCATCAGCTCTCCATTTCCCCGCTGCGCTGGACTGCCGCCGTTATCGGTGTCGCCGCCGTCTGGTTCCTCATGCCTGAGATTGTCCAGGCTGCCGTCACCTTCGGAGAAATCGGCGAAAATGTGGCGGAAAACGCCAAAGGCGTCGCCAAGGGCGTCACCCTTGCCGGATACGCCTCCGGTGC
>CAMLXE010000147.1 GCA_946490455.1 uncultured Desulfovibrio sp.
CAGAAAGACAAGAAACGTCGTAAACAGAGTAAAGGCCATTACGACATGCATATTGCGCTTGCCGCCAGCCTGAGGCGACAGCAGCGCAGGGATCAGAGAAAAAAGCAGCTTCATCCGTTACGACCGTACTTGTCATCAAACCTGACAATATCATCTTCACCCAGATAGGATCCAGACTGAATCTCAATGACCACAAGAGGAACGATTCCCGGATTCTTCAAGCGATGTTCAGCTCCCAACGGTATATATACAGATTCATTTTCCGTATGCAGTGCCGTATGCCCATTGACCGTAACTTCTGCCGTCCCTTCGACCACAACCCAATGTTCTGCACGGTGATAGTGCATCTGTAAGGACAGTTCCGCTCCAGAATTGACGATGAGCCGCTTGACCTGAAAACGATTGCCCAGAGCCAGCTGTTCATAGCTTCCCCAGGGACGATATACCAGAGGATGCAGTTCGGCTTCGGTACGGCCCCTGCTCCGGAGATCCTCCACAAGAGCTTTGACCTGCTGCACAGAAGAACGGTTGGCCACCAATACGCTGTCAGGTGTTTCCACGATGACAAGATTGGACACGCCAAGCGCGGCTACCAGCCGATGCGTTCCGTGCAGGTAGCAGTCTTCCGTAGATTCAACGAGGGTATCACCGATGCAGACGTTGCCATGCGCATCATGCTCTGCCGCTTCATAAAAGGCCTCCCAAGAGCCAAGATCGCTCCACTCGGCCGGAAGAGGTACGACAGCAACCCTGCTGGTCCTCTCCATCACTGCATAATCTATGGAATCTGAAGGGCAGGAGAGAAAGGCTTCCTTGCCGGGACGCACAAAATCCATGTCTGCCTTGCGGCATGCCCAGGCTTCACAGCACGCTGCAAAAATCGCAGGTGCATGCTGTTTCAATTCCTCAAGATAGACAGATGCACGGAACAGGAACATACCGCTGTTCCAGAAGCAGCCTCCCGCAGCCAGCATGGCTTCAGCATGAGCAGCATCCGGCTTCTCCACAAACCTTGTAACCGCATATCCGCCTGTACCCTGACGAGGCTCACCCTGAAGAATATATCCAAAACCCGTTTCAGGTCTTGAAGGTGTTATGCCGAAGGTTACAATATCTCCGGCAGCAGCGCAGGCACATCCCTGCTCCACAGCGTCTGCAAAGGCCTGCTGAGGACTGAGGGCATGATCGGAGGGAAGAACGAGCAAAAGGGGATCTTCTCCATTTTCCACGGCAGCCAGAGCGGCCATGGCAATGGCTGGAGCTGTGTTCCGTCCCTCGGGTTCCAGCAGAACTTCCCCCTGAATTTTTCTCGACTGAAGGTCTATCGCCGCATAAAATCGATGTTCCTCATTGCATACAACCAAAGGAGCAGAACTCCCGGGCAGTTGCATGGCCCGATCCAGTGTATCTCCAAAAAGGGTATGCCCTCCAAGATCCATGAACTGCTTTGGATACTTGGAACGGGAAAGTGGCCAGAGGCGAGTTCCACTTCCACCACACAATATTACAGGACGCAACACAGTCATTGAATTCTCTATCCTTAAAATTAGAACATGTTAACTATCCTTACAGCACACAGAAAAGTCACTCCACGATAACGTGCGGTATCCTGGATGTCCATGGTGTGCCCTCCCCGAATTCCATTTTCGAAGAACATTCCGTGGCTGTTTCTGAAAAACTTTTTGCAGACTTCCTGAAATCAAAGACAAGGTTTATGGTTCTCTCTGTCCATGAGAATACTGTCTTTTCAAGAGGCGTCCGGGAAAGGACTCCGACGTCAACAGTCCCAGGCGAAGCCTTTTCAGCAGAAAAGAATTTTCTCCATACTGAAAGCTTCATGACCGAAACGCTCTAACCTCTTATGTCTGTATGCCAAAAAAGTTCATCTCCAATGTCGTCAAACGGATTTGGCAAGGTCTCCTGCATGCACTGCCTATACTCGGTGCGGCAACACTGCTCTGCGGTCTGGTCATATGCCTTCTCCTCCATGAAGCCACCAGCTGGCTCAGAGCTGAAATCCCTCTGGATCAGGCGGACTGGATTGTCATCCTGGGAGGGGAATCCGGACAGCGTGTTATCGGAGCAGCAGAAGCCTATCATCAGGGAATTTCCCGTCAGGTTTTTGTTTCAGGCTCTGGAGACTGCGATCTGATCGCACGACGTCTCCGCATGACAGGCGTATCCAATATTCGCTCTGAATGCAGATCCCGTAACACCTATGAAAACGCAGTATTGACGCGACAGGCTCTGGAGTCTGGCAATCCGCAAAGAATTCTTCTGATCACAAGCTGGTATCACACCAAACGAGCCCTGCACACCTTTGAAAAAGTATGGCCAGATGTAACCTTTGGCGTTCATGGCGTCCATCCCGGGATGACTCTGAGCAACCGGTTCAAGATCTACGAAGCAGGCAGTATCCTTGCTGAATATGTCAAAAGAGGCTGGTACATGTTCCGCTATGGAATTTTCTGAAATCGCCTGACCGACAATACGTGACAGGGAAACAGGAAGTCTTGCGCTTCTCGCGACTTCACGCCCCATACAAATGGCAACGAACCCAATGGCCTGGTTCAATTTCCTGGAGCTCCGGCAACACATCCCGACAACACGGCATGGCCTGCGTGCAGCGAGGATGAAAGGCACATCCCGATGGGGGGGCAAAGGGACTCGGCATTTCCCCCTCTAAAAATGGTCTTGTATTTCTTCCTGCCGGGTCATGTACAGGTGCTGCCGCCAGCAAGGCTTGCGTGTAGGGATGAGCCGCCGAACCAAACAGCGTGCTCCTGTCTGCCTGCTCCACGATACGTCCAAGATACATGACGGCAACCCTGTCGCTCATATAGCCAACTACAGAGAGATCATGCGAAATGAACAGATAGGTCAGGCCAAACTCCTGCTGCACATCCTTCAGCAGATTGAGAACCTGAGCCTGCACCGAGGCGTCCAGAGCTGATACGGCCTCATCACAGACCACAAGCTCAGGGTGGGTAATCAAAGCACGCGCAATGGCAATCCGCTGGCGTTGCCCTCCTGAAAATTCATGTGGATACCTTGCGGCATGATCCGGCCGTAATCCTACCCGGGCCAGCATTTCCCCGACCAGCTGTCTGCGCTCCGAACGCGAGGTACTGGCAAGCAGGGGTTCGGCTACGGAAGTCCCCACACGCAGTCTGGGATTCAGGGATGAAAAGGGATCCTGAAAGACCATCTGAAGATGGCCAGAAAGTTCATCTTCCCCAGTCTCCGCAAAGGAACGCCCCATAAAGGAAATGGTTCCTGCCGAAGGAGGCAGCAAACGCACGGCCATACGCGCCAGTGTGGACTTGCCGCAACCGGATTCTCCCACCAGACCCAGTGTTTCTCCGGGGAAAAGAGACAGAGAAAGGTTCGTCACAGCATGGACTTCACCATCATTCTGACCAAAAATTCCCTGATGGACAGCAAAAGTTCGGCTAACATCCCTGAATTCCAAAAGAGGTTCTGTCATTGCCCACCTCGACGAGCCGGGGAGAAAGGCCAAGGAAGTTCATGCATTGAAACCGGTAGCCTTTTTTTATTTTTTTTGATATAAAATCAACATTTTCTGGTCGCAATTACTGTTGTCGACATTTTCCATCTGCCGAAGCCCTTCACTTCTGCCGTGGAGCTTCTTCAAAACGGATACCATCGCTCCTTACGGTGGTCAAACATTCCCCTGGAGGGGGAAAAGGAATGTCTGCATGAAACGGCTCTTGACCCTGTTGCTTAGTATCACCACAGCTCTAACTCTGACAGGAACGGCTCTCGCCGAAGGTTTTGCCCTCTCCGATTTTGGCGCACGAGGGACAGGTCTTGCAGGTGGTATGGTCGGCAGAGCGGACGATGCGTCCGCTGTTGCCTGGAACCCTGCGGGTATCACCCAGCTTCCCGGGACCCATACCATGTTCGGTTTCACCGTAATCCAGCCAGCAGGGACGCTGGACAGCAAAGTCAACGGCAACACGATCTCGACCGATGTAGACAGGCATACCTGGGTCAACCCGCACGCCTACCTCACCCATCAGTACAGCGACCGTCTATGGTTTGGCCTTGGCCTCTTTTCCCGTTTTGGGCTTGGCAACTCCTACCCCGACAACTGGCCAGGCCACTACAATCTTGAATACATCAGCCTGCGCACGATTTCACTGAATCCCAATATTGCCTACAAGGTCACCGACAAGCTTTCGCTTGCGGCAGGCATAGAAATCATGGGTGCAGACATGCTGATGAAAAAGGATCAGTCTCTGGCAGGCTATGGTTTTCCGCTGGACGTTCAGAACAGGCTGGACGGACAGAGCGTGGGTATTGGCGTCAACCTTGCCGCCCACTACAAGTTCAACGACCAGTGGGCGGCAGGCCTCACCTGGCGCAGCGGGGTCAGTCAGCACGTCAAGGGTGATTCCAAATTCAAGTCCGATGTTCCCGGGGTTGAAAACGCCATCTCACCTCTTCTGAATTCCAATCTGCACGGCAATCTGCACCTTCCCGACCAGTTCTCCGCCGGTGTCGTCTGGCGTCCTTCCGAAACACTCAGCTTTGAAGCCGGGGCTGTCTATACAGTGTGGAGCCGTTACCGTTCTCTGAATATTCATCTCGAAGATCCTGTAAACACAACTGTCTACAGTCAGAAGAACTGGCACGACACCTGGGCATTCAACCTGAGCGCCGAATATCAGGCTCTGGACTGGCTGACCTTGAGAGCCGGTTATATCTATGAAACCAGCAGCATGGATGCAGGTACGGCCGACTATATGACACCGAGCAACGGACGTCAGCGTTTCACCGTTGGTGTCGGTTTCCAGTGGGACAACTGGACACTTGACCTCGCCTATGCCTATCTGCACATCAAACCTCTGGACTACAACTCTTCCACGGCTGCTGGCGTCGTTCCAGGGCGCAGTCATAGCGGCCTCAGCCATCTTGCGGCCATGTCTGTCGGCTACAAGTTCTAGAGTGCGTTTTCAGACAAAAAATAAAAGGCAGCCCTTTTCATGGACTGCCTTTTTCTGTCGGACAACTCCGGAGCCCTGTTCCGGACTTCCGGAAACTACAGATAAGGATTCGGCTGCATGAGATAATTTCTGATATAATCACGCACACCGTCTTCCAGGGAATGGAAGGCAACATCACAGCCAACACGTTCAAGCCATCCCATATCAGCCTGCGTATAATACTGATAACGTCCCTTCAATTCG
>CAMLXE010000148.1 GCA_946490455.1 uncultured Desulfovibrio sp.
AGCAGGGCGTCTTTTGTAATGCCCGCGTTATTGACAAGGATATCCAGCCGGACCTGATCCTTAATCTGTTGCTTGAAGAATTCTTCAATGCTCTTCGGCTGACTTATATCAAGCTGGAAGGCCTGAGCCTTTCCTCCGGCTTCGCGGATCATGTCCACAACAGCCGCAGCTTCTTCAGCCTTGCTCACATAGGTCAGGTAAATCTGATATCCCTTCCGGGCCAGAACCTTTGCTGTGGCACGCCCGATTCCGCGTGATGCCCCGGTAACCAGAGCGGTAGGAAGCAGTTCGCTCATATTGTTTGCCTTATGAAAAATCTTCTGGGAATTCTATCGCAGAAAATGGAAGAATTCAATGCCATAAACTGGCTCTGCCTTCTCTCGCCTGGAAGGTATGGGAAGACGCCGGAGGACAGTCTAGAACTGCAGCAGAGCAGCCCCCCAGGTAAAACCTCCGCCAAAGGTACTGAGAAGAACCTTCATCCCCGGCTGAATCCGGCCAAGCTCCCATGCTTCGCGCAAGGCAAGCGGAATGGAGGCCGCGGAAGTATTACCGTGTTCGTCCACGTTCACGAAAATCCTGTCATGCGGCATGGCAAGCCGGGACCCGACAGCCTCAATGATTCTCAGATTGGCCTGATGTGGAATAAAGAGATCGATATCACCGACTTCCAGTTCGTTTCTGGAAAGGATTTCGCGACAGATGGCCGTAAGACTTCTGACCGCCACCTTGAAGACCTCGCGGCCCTGCATCTGAATATAGAAATCAGGCTGAACGGCATCTCCAGGCTCATACCGATGATTGGAACCGCCACCCACAGTGAGCAGCAGATGCTGGGCCCCATCGGCACGGCACTTGCTGTCTATCAGCTGAGCCTTTCCCGTGCTGCTTCCAGCTCCAAGAATCATGGCGCCGGCGCCATCACCGAACAGGACGCTTGTTCCGCGATCCTGCCAGTTGATACGACGGGTCAGCGCTTCTGTCGCTACAAGGAGAATGTTTGCATCGGGTGAATGACTCAGGATGCCTTTCGCCAGATCAAGCCCATAGATAAAGCCAGAACACGCGGCGCTGATATCAAAGGCCATCTCGCCGTGAATACCCAGATTACTGCTGATGATGCAGGCGGTACTCGGACAGCAGAGGTAATCGGGAGTACAGGTTGCCGTAAGCACATGGGTAATGGATTCTGGGGAGATATTGGCATGTTCCAGAGCCTGGAGCGCTGCCTTGGTTCCTGCATCGGAATTCTGTTCTCCGTCTGCAAGAACATGTCGAGCCCTGATGCCTGATCTGCTGACGATCCATTCGTCACTGGTATCCACGAGACGAGTCAGTTCGTCATTACTCATTCGCCGTTCTGGCGTATAGGCCCCAAAACCCAGAATATGAATAGCAGTCATGCGACATCCATAGGTTGAACGGGATTAACAGGAACGGCCGTACCGTGTAAGCTCTTCATTGGCGCTTATCGTCTCGATGAGGCGTTCATTGGTCCGCTTTTCGACAAAAAGGACTGCCATCTTGGTCGCGCTGCATATTGCCTTGGCGTTGGAACGCCCATGGCAGACAATCGAAATGCTTTTCAGCCCCAGCAGGGGAGCTCCACCATATTCGGCGTAGTCAACGACCTTTGCAAATCGCTTGAGAGCCGATTTGGCCAGGAAGGTTCCAAGCTTGGGCATGAAACCGGAACTCAGCAGTTCACGTTTCAGCACCCGGCCCAATGACGTGGCAAGTCCTTCGCTCAATTTCAGCGCCACATTACCGACGAATCCGTCGCATACGGCCACATCCACATCACCGGTAAAAATGTCACGACCTTCAATATTGCCGATGAAATGCAGATTCTGAGCCATCTTGAGCAATTCATAGGCTTCTTTTACCTGCGAATTTCCCTTGCCTTCCTCCTCCCCGATGCTGACAAGCCCTACGACTGGCTTCTCCCGTGCCAGAATATCGGTAGCAAAGGCACTGCCCATGAGACCAAACTGGAAGATGTTGTATGGCTTGCAGTCAACAGTAGCCCCAACATCAAGAAGAACGACAGGCTTTTTCTCGGTAGGAAGGACAGAAGCGAGGGCAGGGCGTTCAACTCCGGGAATCCGCCCCATGATGAACATCCCGCAAGCCACAGAAGCCCCAGAGTGCCCTGCACTGACAACACCATCGGCAGCGCCATCCCGCACAAGACGGCATGCAACCTGAATGGAAGCATTTTTCTTGCGGCGCAGGATATCGGAAGGCTTTTCGTCCATGCCCGCCACTTCCGGGGCATGGACAATCTCCAGATCGACTCCGCTGGGAGCGCATTTGGACAGATGCTCGTCAAGAATGGCCTCATTCCCCACAAGAAGAATTTTGGCCCCAGTCTGGCGAGCGGCTTCGATGGCTCCCGGGACAACCACGGAAGGACCAATATCTCCTCCCATGGCGTCAACGGCAATGGTAATCTGCTTATTGCTGATCATCGCTGGTCTTCTGTTCGACGACCTGACGGCTACGGTAGGTACCGCAGCTGGGGCAAGCCGCATGAGGAACTGTGGGAGCTCCACAGGTGCAGTAAACAACGGTAGGCGTAGCTACACGGTCATGAGAACGGCGCATGCCCTTTCTGGAATGAGACTTTTTGCTCTGCTGTACAGCCATGACGGCACTCCTTACAATTCGGCATGGTGCCGATGTTTTATTTTTACCCGATCAGGACTCCGCCTACCTAATGCAGTTTCGACGAAAAGACAAGAACGGGCAGTTGAGGCTAGGCTTTTTTTATCTTCAGCCCACGCAGGGCTGCCAGACGCGGATCTCCCTCTTCCCGAACACAGGAACAGGTTCCGGTATTAAGATTCTTGCCGCATTGAGGACAGAGCCCCTTGCAATCAGGACGACAAAGCGGTTTGACGGGAAGGGCCAGCACAAATTCTTCCCAGAGAAGGCCTGCCAGACTGAAGAGAAGGGCTCCATTGGGAGCCTTTCTGATGACCATCTCATCACTTTCGCTGTCGAAATCGTCTTCTGGTTCGTCGCGGCTGTCCGAGGGATACGGCTCAAAACTATCGAAGGAACTGTCTATTGAAATGACGGCGTCTTCTGCGCAGCGATTGCAGGGAACCGCAACTTCCCCGGAAAGATGTCCCCGAACAAGGCAGCCGCCGTCCTGCGGCAACAGGGTCAGTCTGCCTGTCAGCGGCTTGAGGATACGACAATCCATTCCGCATTCGGAGATCGGACCCGTCCATACGGTCTGATCATCAATGACAAAGGATTGGCCCTCCGGGGAAAGCTTATTCAACAGTATTTCGTAGGCCATAATCACCTCGTGAACGGGACTCCTTACCTTCTTGATGCCAACCTGTCAAGCTTGAATGGAAAAAACTCCCCGTCCGGAAAGATTGCGTCATATGACACGGATTGCTCTGCACTTCATGATAGTCCTATCTCTATCGGCACCATGGACAATCTGTCAGTGCTTTCCAAATCCTCCAGACTCCGGTTCCCTCCCTTCACTGGCTGTCCCTGCCTTTTCCGATTGAATGAGCGGACGCACCGGTTGCCCGGGGGAAAATCGCTGCCGAAGCATCGGACGATTTTCCCCATGGACAGAATCTACCTGCCGAGAACGCGCTTGAAGCCTTCGGCGGACCGGCTGATAACGTCGTCGCCGACACAGAAGGAAAGGCGGAAATGGCCGGGGCCACCGAAGCCGGAGCCGGGAACCGCGAGAATACGTTCTTCGGCCAGCTTGCCGACAAACGCGACATCATCACCCCCCGGAGCTTTCGGGAAGAAGTAGAATGCGCCGCGAGGCATCTGGAATTCAAATCCTGCATCTTTCAGGATATCGGCCATCATTTGCCGCCGGCGGGCATAGATGCTCACGTCAACCTGGGACCCCAGCGCTCCTGCCATGATATGCTGACCAATTACAGGAGGGTTGACGAATCCAAGGATTCTGTTGGCCAGCGTCAGGGCAGCCATCAGCTGAGCACGCTCCTCAAAGAGAGGAGACAGGACGGCATAACCGAGACGTTCGCCTGCGAGGGAAAGATTCTTTGAGAAGGAGCTTGCCACAATCGCGTAAGGATAGAGCGGAAGCAGACTGGGAACAGTTGCGCCATCAAAGGTCAGAAAGCGATATGGTTCATCGGCAATAAGATAAATGGGATGTCCATACTTTTTGGAAGCTCTTGCCAGCAGTTCGGTCAGTGCTTCGAGTTCCGAAAGGGTATAGACGGCTCCCGTGGGATTGTGCGGAGAATTGATGATCATCGCACGGGTCTGCGGAGTAATGGCCGCATCGATGGCATCAATATCCAGGGCAAAGGTATCAGGTAGCGTGGGCACAGTGCGGAACACACCACCATGGTTGGCAACATAGAACCCATACTCCACAAAATAGGGCGTTACCGAAAGAACCTCGGAGCCAGGTTCAAGTATTGCTTTAAAGATAATATTGAGAGCCCCGGCCGCACCGCAGGTGAGAATCACATCATTTGCGGCAAGCTGGACACCGTGTTCACTGGAAAGATAGGCAGCCAGCTTTTCTCTGGCCCAGCCGAAGCCTGCATTGGGCATATAGCCAAGGCTGAAGGGTTCATCCACATGTTCGGCAAAAGCACGCAAGGCAACGCCAACAGCCGGGGGAGGCGTGAGATCAGGATTCCCAAGGCTGAAATCGCAGACGGCATCTTCACCATATTGTTGTTTGAGCTGAATTCCCGCCTCGAACATACGACGGATCCAGGAGCCATTTTCAATTGCCGAGCGCATTTGCGTACTGATTACGTCCATATGGTGTCTCCATCTGTTATCCGGGAAACCGGAGTCCCCGGAAAGTGAATCATTCTGATTGAAACCTGTCTAGCATAGCGCAAGAATGGGCAACCTGCCAAGAGCCATCCCCCTACATTCCAGCTGAAAAACTGTCGACGCCCGAAGACACGGTTCTCCTTTTCATGCATTTCCATACAGTCACCTTTCTTCTGCAAGAAGTTTCGTTAGCCCCGACAGGCTGCCGGACGTATTTTCACCAGTTTCTGAAGCCCACTCAAGAAGGAGCACCCTCTGTTGAACACAGCAGAAGGATAGGGAGACTGCCTCTTTTTCCATCGAACAGGCAGTGTCGGATATATGGGGCTGGAAATTTTGTTCGGATTGTGATAGATGATTTGTTGAATTGTCAGGAAATTGGCCCTGAACATT
>CAMLXE010000149.1 GCA_946490455.1 uncultured Desulfovibrio sp.
CGGAACGTTGGTGGGCGTCATGCCGAAGGCTGCAACAACTTCCCGTTCAACAACGGAAGACGTGACACGCAGTTTTTTGCCGGCTACGGCCTTGGGTGTATTCATATTCTTATGCGTCATGCCGAGCATGCGGAACTGGAAGGGGCAGGCGTGCATGATACGGGTGCCACGCTTCAGGAATTCGGCATTGATGCGATCAAAGAAGGGTCCATTGAGAATACCTTGTTTGCCCTGTTCACCGGGGTAGTAGAGATTACGGTACTGTTCGGGACGGGTCAGAACAAAGGGAATCTCCAGGGCACCAAGTTCAGGAACATAGGTGCTCAGGTTACTGGATGAGCCATTACCCATTTGCAGAGCACCCATCTGAACCTTTTCAAAAATATCAACACAGGTTCCCATGACGCCACCGAGGAAGAATTCAACCTTGAAGCGTCCGTTACCTTCCTTTTCCATGATTTCCTGGAATTTTTTCCAGGGTTCATACTGGGACATGTAGGCATTGGTCGAAGCACCCACCTTAATGACAATGGGAGCTGCCTGAGAGACAAAAGGAGTTGCCAGCATAAGAGCTGCTGCGGCCAACGCCAAGGAGATGGTTTTTCCGCACTTTTTAAACATAGTGTACTCCTGTGTAAAAGGGTGAGATGAAATATGGCTTAAAATCGCCAGGCCTAGTTTCCGTAATAGAGGTTGGGCAGATACAGACAGGTCTGTGGGAAGATGACAATTATGGCGAGCGCAATAACAAGGCAGAGGGCAAAGGGAATGGCTGCCTTGAAGATCTTTTCGCTCTGCACATTGGAAATGGAACTGGCTACAAACAGGTTGGTTCCAAGCGGAGGCGTGATGAATCCGATGGAGAGGTTGACGATCATGATCATGCCAAAGTGAACAGGGTCAATCCCCAGAGCAACAGCCAGAGGCAGCAGGATGGGCGACAGGATGATGATGGCCGCAGAAGTCTCCATAAACATGCCGACAACCAGCAGGAAGAGGTTGATGAGCAGCAGAAGAACAAGAGGATTGTTGCTTGCCTGACGGAGAGATTCGGCAATATGGCTTGGAATGCCCATCAGCGTTACAACCTGGCCGAACAGGGTGGCAAGGCTGATAATGATCATAATGGGAACGATTGTGACGACTCCAGCCCTGGCGATGGAGGGGAATTCTCTCCAGGTGAATTCCTTATAGGCATAGCGTCCCGCGAAAATGGCATAGAGACAGGCCACTGCACCGGCTTCCGTCGGGGTAAAGATACCCGAGTAGATGCCACCAAGAATGATAACGGGAATCAACAGAGCCCATTTGGCAAGCCAGAATGCCTTAACGACGTCTCGCATAGACGAGCGTGTCCGGGTTCCGCGCCAGTCATTTTTCTTGGAGATAAGAAAGGCGGGAATCATGAGGCTGATGGCCACAAGGGCTCCGGGAATGAATCCGGCGAGGAAAAGTCTGCCTATGGAAGTGTCAGTAGCCACGCCATACAGAATCATGGGATTGGAGGGAGGAATGATAACAGCCAGACAGCCGGCACAGGCTGCGACAGCAGCGGCAAAGGCGGGACTGTAGCCCTGATTTTTCATGCCAGGAACCATGATTGTTCCAATAGCAGAAACCGAGGCTGCTGCGGATCCGCTCAGGTCCGCAAAGAACAGGCTGCCCAGTACCGTAGTCAGTGCGTAACCGCCGGGAAGTGCACCCAGCAGAGTGTCAGCCAGCCCAAGGAGATACTTGGCAATACCACCGCGAGCCATGACCTGCCCTGCAAAGATGAAGAAGGGGAACGGCAAGAACGGTGAAGGAATCAAGACCCTGGAATGCGGCCAGAGGTGCATATTCCACAGGCAGCAGGCCTGACCATAGCATGTAGATCAGCGCGACAAGGCCAGAGGCAAAGGCAATGGGTACCCGCAAGAACAGAAACAGCAGCAATATTCCAAAAAGAATAAACCCTTCCATAAAGTTATCCCCTAGTCCATAGAGATGCCAGGATTATATGCAATACCCGTTTTCAGATAGCTACGAGTATCCTCAACAAAGACCTGGACAGTTCTGATGATGCAAAGAAAGAAACCACAGATGGTTCCGCAGGACACAATCCACATGGGAATTCCCATTGCAGGAGCGGTCTTCATGATAAGCATCTGATTGATGACCATGGTGTATGAGGCGTACAGCATGACACAGTGAAAAATGAGGCACAAAATGGTCATGATGACATAAATGATATACTGTAGTCGTTGATTCATGGTCGAGGGGATAATATTGCAGACGATATGTTTGCGAATTCGTACCACATACGCCATCCCGAAGAAGATCATTGTCACAAGCAGGTAACGGATAATTTCTTCCGTATAGGCCCCTGGTGCATTGAGCACATATCTTCTGAATACCTCTACATTTGTGAGTATAATAAGCGCTATCAGCAAGACAACACAGACATTTTCTTCAAGATGACGATCAAGATATTCAAGAAAGGATCGCATGGTTCCTCCATTTGACAGTTGAAGAGTGTTCAATCTCTACAGACCGGCATAGGCCGTAAAACCGCCATCAACTGGAGTCATGGTTCCGGTAACATACTTGGAGGCATCCGAGGCATACCAGATAAGGGTACCGAGCAGATCATCAGGAACCCCCAATCTTCCCATGGGAGTCCTTTCAATAATCTTTTTGCCACGCCATCCCAGTTCTCCGGTTTGTGATGCCATGGATTCCCAGTTCTGCTTGCTGGGGAAGAAACCAGGAGCAATAGCGTTGACACGGATTTTGGGATTCAGATCCTTGGCCAGGTGAACGGCGAGCCATTGCGTGAAATTGGCTACACCTGCCTTGGCAGCAGCATAGCTGGCTCTCCCCTCCAGGGGACGATAGGAGTTCATGGAAGCAATATTGATAATGGAGCCACCTTCGGGATTGGGAATCATTTTTTTCGAGTAGAAGAAGCAGGGCCAGATACAGCCGGCAAAGAGGTTATAGGTAACCATCTTTTCCATGATATCAAGGTCGAGATCAAACAGGGTAAGTCCATTATCACTGACTGAACCTGGAAGCAGTCCACCAGCAGTATTGACTACAATGTCAATGCTGCCAAAATCTTCCATCACCTTGTCTGCATGTTCGGCAATCTGTTCACGCTGCATGCAGTCTATCTTGTATCCACGCAGGGTCACTCCCAGAGGACTCAGTTCACGAATGGCTCTTTCAATCGGTTCGCTGTTGGAGTGGTAACACATGGCAACATTGGCTCCCGCACGAGCGCTTCGGCCATGGCTCCTCCTATAGTCCCTGAAGCTCCTGTTACAATTGCATTCTTACCTGTGAGCTGAAAACGTTCGAGCATGGTAATTCCTTATTAGGTTACAAGGTGATGACTATGCTTGGCTACCTGTGGATTGGATCAGGTAACAGGCATGACATGATGTCTATCTGAAACTCCCTGATATGAGATGAAGAACAGAATGTTCGTTTATCATATTTCCCTGTCTGGGAAGGCCTCCTCGCTAGCAGCTATATTTTGATAAAAGGTTTTTGATTTACCTCCTTTTGTTTTGGCTCAGGTTTTTCAACGCATAAGTGATGGCAACCAAAGCGTAATTGGGGGAATATATGTAATGAGCATGAGAGCCAGAAGCTGAACCCCGAGGAAAGGCAAAATGGCGCGAGCTACAGCCGTCATCGAAACACCGGCAATGGGTGCAGCCACGAACAGGTTGACGCCAACAGGAGGGGTAATCATGCCAATACACAAATTGACGCACATGATAATGCCAAAATGGACCGGATCGATCCCGACACTGGCGGCTAACGGTGCAAGAATTGGGGCAAGCAGAAGTACTGCCGCCGCACTTTCAAGGAATAACCCTGCGATAAGCAGGATGATATTCATAATCAGGAGAACACAGTAAGGATTGCTGGTATAGCTGAGCATGGTTTCGGCGAGCATCTGTGGTACCTGTCCAAAGGTAATGACCCAGCCGAAGGGGGCACAGGCCGAAACGATAAGCATGATGATGGCTGCCGTGATACCGCTTCCTACGGCGCTGCGAAAAACTTTGGCAGGAGTCAGGCGTCGATAGACGAAAAAGCCTATGAGCAGAGAGTAGGCTACCGAGACAGCACCGCCTTCTGTTGGGGTGAAGACACCTCCACGGATGCCCACGATGATAATAATGGGCATGACCAGAGCAAAGGAGGCATCCTTGAGACCAACCAGGAGGATTCGCAGTGTCAATGGTGAATTGCTCTTGGGGTAGCCACGGCGATGTGAAATCAGCGCAACGACAAAGACGATCCCAAGGCTGATGAGAATACCGGGAAGAATACCCCCCATAAACATGCTGCCTACAGAGGCGCTGGTTACTGCACCATAGACAATCATGAGCGTTGACGGAGGAATAATGGGTCCCAGAACGCCGGTAGAGGCCGCTACAGCAGCGGTAAAGTCACGATCGTAACCATCCTTCTCCATGGTTGGACCAAGTATTTTGATAATGGCAGCCGTATCGGCCGTGGCTGATCCCGTAAGCCCCGCAAACAGGGTTCCAGTAGCAACCATGCTGTGTGCCAGACCTCCACGGACCCTTTGGAGAAGGATTTTGCAGAAGCCTATCAGGCGTTCTGTAATGCCTGACTCGCTCATGAGGTCCCCCGCAAAGATGAAGAAGGGGATGGCCATGAGAGGAAAGGATGAGGCAGCATTGTACATTTGCTGGGTCATGATGCTGAAGGGCAACATGTCCGTGAAAAAGAGGTAGACAATCACGCCAAGACCAAGGCTCATGGCTACGGGTACACCCAGAATCAGTGTGACGAGAAAAGGAATGAGCAGATAACCGATACCTTCAGTCATGAGCGACCTCCCGAATCCTGCAGGGCACACAGGTCTCCAAGGATATGGGTCAGGGTAAACAGTATCATACTGGCTCCGCCAATGGGGACGGCCAGTCGCGGATAGATCATGGGAATGCGCATACCGTCGGAAACCATACCTTGGCTGCCGACTACAAAATCAACCCCGGCAATGAAGAGAAAAAGGGAGAAAGGTAGTACCGCACAGCGAATAACGAGAGCTACCAGAATATGTGTCCGCCCCGTCAGCTTGTTTAGAAGCAGATCAATGCCAACATGTGACCAGCT
>CAMLXE010000150.1 GCA_946490455.1 uncultured Desulfovibrio sp.
CGGGTCTATCGTCGTGACTCGGACATCACGCATACCCCCATGTTCCATCAGGTAGAAGGACTGCTGGTGGATCGTCATGTCACCATGGCGGATCTGCGGGGAACCCTGACGGCCTTCATGCGTTCCGTGTTTGGTTCGGATACGAAGATTCGTTTCCGGCCGAGCTTCTTCCCCTTTACCGAACCCAGTGCCGAGGCCGACATTTCCTGCTGCATGTGCGGCGGAAAGGGCCATGTGGACGGCTCCACCTGCCGCGTCTGCAAGGGAACGGGCTGGCTGGAAATTCTTGGATGCGGCATGGTTGATCCCGAAGTCTTCAAGGCTGTCGGCTATGATCCGGAAGAATATACCGGCTTTGCCTTTGGTCTTGGTGTCGAGCGTATTGCCATGCTCAAGTACGGTATCGGCGATCTGAGAATGTTCTTTGAAAATGACGTGCGCTTCCTGCGCCAGTTCGCCTGATACGATCTGCATGCTCTGCTGCCGGGACAAAGTCTCACGGACGCAGAGGCATCCTTTTTGACGTGATGAAATCCCAGAGAGGGACTATCAATGCTTTTAAGTCTGAAGTGGTTGCGTGAATTTGTGCCGCTGGAGGCCGATGCGCAGGAAATCGGTGACCGGCTGACAATGCTGGGTCTGGAACTTGAAGATATTCTGCATCCTTTTGATGATATCCGCCCCATTGTCGTTGGTCATGTTCTTACGAAGGAAAAGCACGCGGAATCGGATCATCTTTCCGTATGCACCGTGGATGTGGGGCAGGGCGAACCGCTTACCATCGTCTGTGGCGCGCCCAATGTGGCGGCCGGACAGAAGGTTCCCGTGGCTCTTGTCGGAACGACCATGCCGGGTGGCCTTGTCATCAAGAAGGCCAAGCTGCGCGGCGTACCGTCTTTCGGAATGATCTGTTCCGAACGCGAACTGGGTCTGAGCGACGATCACAGCGGTATCATGGTGCTGCCCGATACCTTCAGGGTTGGCCGTCATCTTGTTGATGAACTTGATCTGGATACGGAAGTTCTGGAAATCGGCATAACGCCCAACCGCGCCGACTGCCTGTCCGTTCTTGGTCTTGCCCGTGAAGCGGCTCTGGCCTTCCATCTTCCCCTCACGCTGCCGCGTGTGGAGCTGGAAGAAGGAGGAGACGACTGGACGGCTGACATGGCAATCCGCATTCCTCAGGAAGAGCTGTGCCCCCTGTACCAGCTGCGACTGGTTGAAGGCGTGACCATCAAGCCTTCTCCCATGCACATCCGGCACAGACTGCATGCCGTGGGAATCCGCCCGATTTCCAACATCGTGGACGTGACCAACTATATTCTGATGGAAGTGGGCCAGCCCCTGCACGCCTTTGACCGCGACAAGCTCCTGAGCGGCTGCATGGAAGTTTCTCCTGCCAGAGAAGGCGAACGGATTGTCACTCTTGACGGACAGGAACGCATCCTGACCCCGGCCGACCTGCTTATCCGCGACGGTGAAAAGCCTGTGGCTCTGGCTGGCGTCATGGGCGGGCTGGAAACGGAAATTTCCGAAAGCAGCCGGAACGTCCTGATTGAAAGCGCAGTCTTCCGTCCCGGCACCATTCGCAAGACCGCACGCCGTCTGGCCCTGTCCAGCGAATCGTCCTATCGCTTCGAGCGTGGTGTGGATCAGCTGGCCTCCGGATATGCCGCAGACCGGGCCGCAGCCATGATGGTTGCGCTTGGCGGCGGTGTTGTACGGCGTGGCGTATGCCGTCGCGAGCCGCATCCCTGGGTCGCGCCTCGGGTGACGTTCCGTACGGAGCGTGCTTCGGCTCTGCTGGGTATGCCTGTTGCCGCGGACTTCTGTGAAGATACCTTTGTCCGCCTTGGCTGTACCGTGGAAAAGGGCAGTGATGCCTGGACGGTGACAACGCCGAGCTGGCGTCAGGACCTGACCCGTGAAGCCGATCTCATCGAAGAAGTGGCCCGTGTTCAGGGCATGGATACCATTCCGGAAACGCTGCCCAGCGTGAGCAGACCGCTCGAACGCTTCGGTCTGCCCGAATCGCGTTTCGACTTCCTCACCCGCCTGAAACTCTGGGCTGCCGGCCTTGGGCTGAACGAAGCGGAAAACTACAGCTTTGTCGGGCATAAGGATCTGGATCTTCTGGGACTCCCCCGCGAAGGGCGCATTGATATCATCAATCCGCTGACCGAGGAACAGAATGTTCTGCGGACGGAACTGGCTCCCAGCCTGTTCCAGAACGTCCGTCACAACATTGCGCATGGCAATACCGGCGTCCGTCTTTTTGAGGTGGCCAATGTCTTCACGGCTGATCCGAAATCGGAAACCACAGCCTGTGAACGGGCCAGATTTGGCGTGGTGTTCCACGGTTCGCTCTATGATACGGCCTGGCCTCAGCAGGAAATTGAAGCCGGATATGCCGATGTCCGGGGAATTGTTGAACGCGCCATGGCCTTCCTGCATCTGGAGGCTCCGCAGTTTGTTCCTGGTGGCGAACATCCCTTCCTCGCGCCCTGCGTACGGGTCGAGGTGCAGGGCAGAAATGTCGGGGTAATCGGTCAGCTGCGCAGCCAGCTGGCGGATGCCTACCATGCCCGCAAGCCCATCTGGCTTGCCGAGCTGGATCTGGAAGTCCTGTGGGAACTGCACAGAACTGCCAGAATCGTTTTCAGAAATCTTCCCGTGTATCCCCCGTCCCGCCGCGACATCACGGTCATTGCACCGGTCGGCATGTCGGTTTCCACCATCGAGGAAGCCATCGGCAAGATGCGTATCGCCATTCTCGAGCATGTTGAGCTTGTCGATCTGTATGAACCGCAGGGAACGGAAGAACGGAATCTGACGTTCCGTCTGACCTTCCGTCGCGCAGACCGTACCCTCAAGGATACCGAGGTGGACAAGGAAAGGGAAAAGGTGGCCAGACTGCTCGTACAGCAGCTTGGCGTCCGCATCTGAGAATGTTCCTCTGAAACGGCCGGACGTTGTGTCGTCCGGTCGTGGAATATGCCATGAAGAAACGGATATATCGCATAGGCGAAGCTGCACGGCTTCTTGATCTGGAAGGCTATGTACTGCGTTTCTGGGAAACGGAGTTTTCGCAGCTTCGACCTGTGCGAACCGCCAAGGGACAGCGGATCTATTCGGAAGCGGACATCGCCCTGCTGCGGCGTATCCGCTTCCTTTTGCACGAACAGGGACTGACCATTGAAGGCGCCAGAAAGGTACTGGAAGGAAGTTCGTCCCTGTCTGCCGATCGTGCAAAACCACCCTGGCAGGATGTCCTGAAACAGGTAGAGGCCGAACTTGAGAGCATCAGTCTTTTGCTCCGCTCAGGTTCATGAACCTCTTTTCCCCGTTGCCCTGTGCAGGTGAAATGCACACCCCGGCAGAGGCGCGCCAAACCCATCTTTCTTGAATATTGCAGGTTGTTATGCAGCTTTCTCCTTCTCTTCTCTCTGCGGATGTGGGAAATCTGGCAGCAGAGCTTGCGGCGCTTGAAGCCGCAGGTCTGCGCTGGGTTCACTGGGATGTCATGGATGGCAGATTCGTTCCCAACATAACCTTTGGTCAGCATGTCATCCGGCAGCTGCGCTCCAGAAGCAAACTCTTTTTCGATGTCCATCTGATGATTGTGGAACCCGAACGCTATCTGGAAGCCTTTCGGGATGCAGGAGCGGATATGCTGGTGGTGCACGCCGAGGCAACCGTTCATCTGCAGAGAACGCTGGCAGAAATCCGGCGACTGGGCATGAAGGCCGGTGTGGCCCTGAATCCTGCCACGTCACTTTCGGCCGTGGAATACGTCCTTGATGACGTGGACATGGTTCTGCTCATGAGTGTGAACCCCGGATTTGG
The DNA here is from genome assembly GCA_946490455.1 of uncultured Desulfovibrio sp. Classification (GTDB taxonomy): domain Bacteria; phylum Desulfobacterota; class Desulfovibrionia; order Desulfovibrionales; family Desulfovibrionaceae; genus Bilophila. The sequence goes on from CAMLXE010000150.1 coordinate 3,847, forward strand.
CGGTCAGAAGTTCATTCCGGCAACCTTTGAAAAGATCCGCCGTCTGCGCCGGATGCTGACCGAACGCGGTCTTGATGCGGACATTCAGATTGACGGGGGCGTAACCCCCGACAATACGGGAGAGCTTGTACGCGCAGGGGCAACGGTTCTTGTTTCCGGCTCTTCCTTCTTTTCCTGCCCTCCGTATGAATCCCGTCGCCAGCTGTTTGAACAGAAGGCGAACGAGGCCCTTTCTCTGACTTTGTAGCCGACAGGAGGTTTGTCGTGCGTACTCGCAAGGAACTGGCCAACGCGCTGCGCGTTCTGGCCATGGACGCTGTGGACAAGGCCAAGTCCGGCCATCCCGGAGCCCCAATGGGCATGGCCAATATGGCCGAGTCGCTCTGGCGTGGCGTTCTTCGCCATAATCCTGCCAATCCGCAGTGGGCTGATCGTGACCGTTTTGTGCTGTCCAACGGTCATGCCTCCATGCTGCTTTACGGCCTGCTGCACCTTACCGGATATGACCTGTCCATGGACGACATCCGGAATTTCCGCCAGTTCGGTTCACGGACTCCGGGACATCCTGAACATGGCGTAACGCCGGGCGTGGAAATCACGACAGGCCCTCTGGGGCAGGGAATTGCCACGGCCGTGGGCATGGCGCTTGCCGAACGGCTGCTTGCGACCACCTTCAACCGGGAAGGTTTCCCGATTGTCAATCACTGGACCTATGTCTTTGCCGGAGACGGCTGTCTCATGGAAGGCCTCTCTCAGGAAGCCTGTTCTCTGGCCGGGACGCTCGGCCTCGGCAAGCTCATTGTGCTCTATGACGACAACGGCATTTCCATTGACGGCAAGGTTTCCCAGTGGTTTGCCGATGATACGCCCGCCCGCTTTGAAGCCTGCGGCTGGCATGTCATCCGCGGCATAGACGGTCATAACCCCGGCATGCTTGATGCCGCTCTGACGCTTGCCAGGGCACAGACGGAAAAGCCCACCCTGATCTGCTGCCGGACCACGATTGGCTATGGTTCGCCGCACAAGGCCGGGACAGCCTCCTGCCATGGTTCTCCCATGGGCGCGGAAGAAAATGCCGAGACGCGGAAGGCTCTGGGCTGGACCTACGAACCCTTTGAAATTCCGGATGATGTGAAGGAAGCGTGGGATTGCCGTGCCAAGGGCGCGGAACTCGAAGCCGAATGGAATACGCTGTTTGCCGGATACAGGGCTGCCTATCCCGAACTGGCGGCCGAGTTTGAACGCAGAATGCGCGGCGAACTTTCCGTACAGTGGGAAAAGGCTCTG
>CAMLXE010000151.1 GCA_946490455.1 uncultured Desulfovibrio sp.
CCACCATGCCTGATCCCGTAGCCATGGACAAGACACAGACACCCGTCCACAGATGAGGCGCTCCAGCAAGCTCCATAATGCCCCAGCAGAGAGCAGGCAGGAACAGAAGTTTCCATAAAACAAGCCATAGCTGATAGGCCATTCCTCTGGTGCGAATTTTCCGGACAGAAATCCTGAGCCGTTCACGAAGACTCAACCCAAGAGAAAGAAGCATACAGGGAACAGAGCTGTACCCTACCAAAGCGACAGCCCTGTCAAGAGGTTCCCATAGTCCGAGGCCTGAAATGGACAGGATGAAACCGATAACGGTGAAAAGGAGCAGAGAATTTTCAAGCAGAAAAGTTTTCAGAAGGGTTCCGGTATTGAACTCACTGCTCCAGGCAGCGTGACCGGCTAGCATATCGAAACGCATCTGGGAAAAAATAACCATAACATTAGGTGTGACCGCAGCAAGGCCAACAATCAGCAATGCTTCAGTATTGCCAGGCAACAGCGCTGTCACAATGGGGATACCGACAAAAGCGACATTGGGAGAACAGGCGTTCAGTGCAGATACAAGAGCCGGACCGGTTCCACGACGCATGAGCGTTCTGTCCATCCAGTACACAATTCCGAATCCCAACACCTGGCAACCAACCGCCCCAAGCCAGAATTCCCACTGAGCAAAGGTGATGGGATCAGCCTCTGAAAGAATATGCAGGATGAGGCAAGGCAGGGCCACCTTGAAGGCAAAAAGTCCCAGCATCGTCCCGGCCTGCTCGGGCAGGATATCTCGGTCATTTAAGAATGTACCAAAATAAATGACAAAAAAGACAGGCAAAACTGCAAAGAAAGCCTCGGACATACGAATTCCTGTTATAGTTATTGGAGTTGACTGTTTCCTGACGGGGCAATGAGCCTCAGTTTCAGTCTGTTTCTTGATGGCACTTGGTACGATGAAAAGTTTTCCGTATTCTCGTTTTCTGCAGCATGCAGAAACATATCAACAAGAGCCCCCTATACAACCCAGCCGCCGTTCCGACTTTCCAGCCCCACAATTCGGAGGAAAGCAATCCGTTCACCGATCGGAACCGATTCAGCGGGGATTTCCTCCTGAAGCGGCACTCAGATTACTGTATACCCACCATCCACCATCCACAAGGCTCCAGCGGCAAAACTGGCCTGATCGCTGGCCAGAAACGTAATCACAGACGCAATCTCCTCAGGCTTGCCAAAACGGCCGAGTGGTTGCAGAGCCATAAAACTGCGCATCCCCTCCTCCTCGTTACCGGTATCCCTGGCTCCATCCCTAAGACCGGGCGTATCTGTTGTACCGGGTCCCACAGCGTTTACACGAATGCCATGCGGCATCAGAGAAATGGCAGCCGCACGCGTAAAGGAAGCCACACCACCTTTGGAAGCATGATAGGCGGCATATCCTGGCGAACCAACCACGGCAAAAGACGAACACACGTTGACAATGGCTCCGCCGTGTCCTTTGGCAATCATGATTTTGGCAGCCCCTTTGGTAAACATGAACATGCTTGTCAGGTTGGTATTCAGAACCTGATTGAACTCTTCTACAGAAGTATCAAGAAGAGGCTTGTTGAGCTGCCATCCTGCATTGTTCACAACAATATCAAGATCACCAAGTCGGACAGCCATATCCAGAACTGCCTCCACATCCGCTTCTCTGCCTACATTACAGGGACAAAAAACAGCTTCTCCCCCCTGTTCCACAATCTGCTCCGCTACAGTCTGAGCTCTGGAATCCATATCTGCAAGAATCAGTCTTGCCCCTTCAGCGGCAAACCGCCGTGCAGTAGCTTCCCCTATGCCTTTGGCTGCACCAGTAATGATCGCTGTTCTGTTTTCCAATAACATTTCTCTTCTCCCCTGATTTGCGTTTGGCCAAACACCATCCAAGACCATACCATCGAAAGACATGCAATACCATGGACCAGGTGCGCGGTTTGTTTTGACAAAAGAAATGGTTCGGCATACTGTAAATCAATTTATCGTTAAGGAATCAAATAACCTATCGAACTTTTTGGACTTAGGCGGATCTATTCTTCCACGCTCAGCCCCAGGAGAAAAAGCATGGCCCTACACGTTGTCGAACATCCGCTCATCAAACACAAGCTTGGCCTGCTCCGGCGGGAACATACCTCTACCAGTGAATTCCGTATGGTCGCCAAGGAAATTGCCCGCCTGCTTACTTATGAAGCTACCAAGACCCTGAGTACGGAAAAGAAAACCATTCGGGGCTGGTCCGGCCTCGTTGATGTGGAGTATATTTCCGGCAAAATGGTTACCATCGTGCCTATTCTTCGTGCAGGTCTAGGTCTGATGGATGGCGTACTTGACATGATTCCTGGAGCCAAAATCAGTGTCGTTGGCCTGTACCGAAACGAAAAGACTCTTGAACCTGTTGAATACTATGTAAAACTTGCCAAACAGATCGAAGAACGCTTTGCCATTGTACTTGATCCCATGCTCGCCACCGGTGGATCCATGGTGGCCACGCTGGACCTGCTGAAGCGTCATGGGTGCCAGAAGATGTGTGCTCTGACTCTTGTTTCCGCACCAGAAGGTGTCCGGAGAGTTCAGGAAACTCACCCCGATGTGGATATCTATACGGCTTCCCTGGACTCGCATCTGAACGAGCACGGTTATATCATTCCTGGTCTCGGCGATGCCGGAGACAGAATTTTCGGAACAAAATAGATCTTGTTCTTTCCGAACCTTCATCCTCCGGAGCTTTTTGTATGTCGCAATCCGACGTCCACGCCTATATTTTCCGCCTCAAGGACAGTCTGATCGGTGCCCAGATGCTGTTTGTGGCTTTCGGCGCCCTGGTACTCGTTCCCATCCTGACCGGTATGAATACCAATGTTGCCCTGTTCACAGCAGGAGTGGGTACCCTGATCTTCCAGGTATGTACCCGAGGCAAGGTTCCCATTTTTCTGGCTTCCTCCTTTGCCTTTATTGCACCCATTATCTATGGCGTGGAAACCTGGGGACTCCCGGCGACTCTTGGCGGCATGGTCATGGCAGGTCTCATTTATGTCGTGCTGAGCTTTGTTATTCGCTGGCGCGGTACTGACATCATTTTGCGCCTTCTGCCGCCCATTGTCACAGGCCCCGTCATCATGGTCATTGGCCTTATTCTTGCTCCATCTGGCGTCCATATGGCACTCGGAAGGACAGGGGACGGAGCCACAGTTCTTGTGCCTGAAGGAACTGCCATCATCATTTCCATGGTAGCGCTTGCCACCACCGTCCTTGTTTCACTGCTCGGACGTGGCATTCTGCGCCTCATTCCCATTCTCTGCGGGATTTGTACGGGCTATATCTGCGCCATCATTATGGGCGTCCACGACTTCAGCAAGGTGCTCACAACTCCCTGGTTCGGTATGCCACCCTTTGTCTTTCCTGAATTCAATATTGAGGCCATTCTTTTTATCATTCCCATTACCCTTGCCCCGGCCATTGAACATTTTGGGGATATCATCGCCATCAGTTCCGTGACCGGTAAGGATTTTCTCAAGGATCCCGGGATCAAGAATACCATGCTGGGCGATGGTATCGCGACCATGGTAGCGAGTCTCGTAGGTGGTCCTCCCAACACGACCTATTCCGAAGTGACCGGCGCGGTGGCTCTTACCCGTTCTTTCAATCCCGCTATCATGACGTGGGCCGCCATCTGTGCCATTGCCCTGTCCTTTGTAACCAAACTGGGAGCCTTCCTCAGTTCCATTCCCGTACCGGTCATGGGGGGAATCATGATTCTGCTTTTCGGCGCCATCATGGTGGTTGGTCTGAATACTCTGGTCCGAGCCGGACAGGATCTCATGGAACCCCGAAACATGGCCATCGTCGCTCTTATCATCATTTTTGGTGTGGGTGGTATGACCTTCGATATTGATGGATTCCCCCTCAAGGGAATCGGACTTGCTGCCATCACGGGGGTAGTGCTGAATCTCATTCTGCCTCAGACCAGAGGGCACAAGAAGCAGACCACACCGCAACAGAAAAAGGCGGACTGATTCCATCACCCGAAATAAAAAGGTGGACTGTCATGTGTAACTACTGGCAGTCTACCTTTCTATTTTGCCTTCAACCTTCTGCAATTTTTCAGTATATTGCTCCACGAATGAGAACAATATGGCCCGTTCCCATTCAGAAATCTACCTTCACAAGACAAGGATAAGGCTACTTGCTCATCACAATAAAAAATAGGCCTGTTCCAACAGGTGCATCAATAAAAAATTTTCTCTCCACCGGTTCCTTTCATCCTTCAGCTTGTTTCGGTCCCTATTTGAAATGCCGTCCATGAACAATCAAGTGCCTTTTTTGTATTTTCCATAATGAACACCCTCATCTGACTTTTCCTCAATACCGTATCTCAGAATATCAGTCACGGCTACGCTATGCGGGAAAGGATTGCCCCCAATTCCCATTCACAGGCAGATTTAATGGAATTTATTGAATCTCAATATTATTTGTCCAATTATGAAGAGTGATGTACCTTATTTCATGAAGGTTGTATTATGAATATCCGGTTTCTGGTACTTCTCCGGTATGGTTGAGATATCCACTTCAAAAAGTGTAATTTTTTTATGATTCAATAGGTTACAATATGTGATCATTATTTGTTTTTATATGATAATGAAAATTATATTCAAATATATTGACATACATTATCAATTGTATTATAATACTTTCATACTCTTCAGCTATGACAGACGGCTGTCATGACACTGCCCCAATGAATATCTCCTTTACAAAATTGAGATGACTGCGCTGAAAAAAACAAATTGAAGTCTCGAAGTGAGGTCAATGCGATGGATATGGAACTCATTACTGTCATTGCCGTTGTCATTATTGCGGCGGCTTTCATGGTTCGAAAAGTCATGCGGGCACGGAAGGGAGGTGGATGCTCCTGTGGTTGTGGGAGCTGCTGTGAGGGTTGCAAACCCAAAAAACTTTAATCGCACTGAAAAGCTGTTCTATTTCGAAATATCCTGCAATTTCTGCTGGATATTGTCTCAAAAAACTGCTGCCATAACAGCAAGAAAACTGCCACTCTACTGCTTCTGACAGCGGCAGCTATTGCATATAAAAAAGAAAGACCCCGGGAAGT
>CAMLXE010000152.1 GCA_946490455.1 uncultured Desulfovibrio sp.
AAACAAGTTCCACGCGTTCAGAACCAAAAAGTTCCGCAAACCGTTTTCCATCTTCTGGAGAAATGGCAGCAATACGCCGCGGAGCAATCTGCTGCCAGAAATCCTGAAAAAGGTTTTGCAGGTGACGGTACTGACGCAGACTCTTGTCGGTCATGCGCCCATTAAGAACCAGTACAGGAACGTGGTGCCTTGCACAGGCCAGCATAAGGCCGGGCCAGAGTTCCGTTTCCAGCAGAGCAACCACCTTGGGCCGTGCCTGACGCAGGGCACGTTCCATGAGACCGAGTGTATCCAGAGGGAAAAAGGTTACTCTTATGGACAGCTCAGGATGCATGCTGGTCAGTTTCGCGGTCATGGCCTGAAGAATTTCAAGTCCCTGACGTGTCCAGGTGGTGACAAGCAGATGCAGGGGGTCTCCGTTCTGTTTCCCTGTCTTTTGACGGAGTTCCGGGAGGCGGGCCGCAATTTCCCATGCAAGGTAGGCTTCCCCTCCAGAGGCCGCCTGTATCCAGACATCCGTCTGGGGGGGCTGTTTCTGACCGTCTGCCGCAAGGGGACCGGCCCAGTTGTCCGGAACCAGTCTCCAGGAGAAACCTTCACGGAGGCGATGATGTCGACGCAGAATCGGCCGGGCCAGTGTCCACGCCAGTCCATAAAGATGGATCAGCAAGTTCCCCTTTGCCACAGATCACTCCTGTTTTGGACGGTAAGCCGTTATTTCTCGAGTGCCAGTTCCAGCAGACGTTCGATCAGATCCCCAAAGGACATGCCACGAACCGCGGCTTCCTGAGGCACAAGACTTGTAGCGGTCATGCCCGGTGTCGTGTTGACTTCAAGAATGAAAAGCTCTCCGTCATCGCGCAGTATGAAGTCAGCTCTGCTGTAGCCCTTGAGCCCAAGAGCCTTGTGGGCACGCAAGGCATATTCCTGCACCTTTGCTGTCAGTTCCGGAGAGATGGGGGCCGGGCAGATTTCCTGAGCGCCGTCGGAAGCGTATTTGTTGTGGTAGTCAAAGTAGCTTCCCTTGGAAACAATCAGAATGGGTGCAAGGGCTTCCTCTCCAAGAACACCACAGGTGACTTCCTGTCCTGGAATGGCGGTTTCTACCAGCGCCTCTTCTCCGATGGAAAAGAGTGCGTTCAGGGAGGTCGCCAGTTCGTCCTCATTGGTTACCCTGGACAGATGCAGGCTGGAGCCTCCGGTGTTGGATTTGACGAAGAGAGGGAAGGGAAGCTCGGGTTTCCATCCGGGACCGGGGTGACGGGGAAGGAACACTCCGTCGGGAATGTTCAGACCTGCATCTCGGAATATCTGTCTGGCTGCGGCCTTATGCAGTGCAAGAAAGGACCCGGCCGGACCGGCTCCCTGATATGGGCATCCCACCCGATCAAGCAGAGCCTGAACAAGCCCGTCTTCTCCCGGCGCACCGTGCAGATTGATAAAGGCCACATCATGCTGGCGGCCTGCTTCCATAAGATGATCAAAATCCTGTGCTGGATCAAACAGCGTCACATAATGACCCCGTTCACGCAGCGTTGCGGCAATCTGCTCGCCTCCGCGCAGGGAAACTTCACGTTCTGGCGACCAGCCGCCCACCAAGAGCAGTACTTTCATGGAGAGAACACTCCAGTTGCGTCGAAAGGACGCGTTCAATGGTTTTGGCATGCTCCCAGCCGCGATGAATAGCAGCGCGGGAACGCTCCGATTTGCCGTAACGAACAAGGAGATCCTCATAGCGTTCGTCCAGTGTGACCAGTTCATCGTGCCGGGCGCGCTTATCCGCATAGAGGACAAAGAAAACGGGGTGAAGGAGATTTTGGGGCAGGGGCCATGGCCATTCAACATGATGATAGACAGCCTGAGCAATCCGATGATTGCCCGTGGCCGTTACAACCCATGAGGAACCAATCTGCGCATGGCTGCCTCCAAACTGTACCGTATAGGATTTGGCGATATCGTGCAGCAGACCGGCGGCCTTGCTGATGGCCAGCAGCTGTTCGGGGCGGTCGGTACCGCCAACTTCTGCGGCCCGGACTGCCAGAGCTTCAGCCATGTTTGCAACCTGACGGCTGTGCCGACCGATATGTTCAAACATGCCATACTGTTTCCAGATGGCAAGACAGGCTGCTTCATCCGGAATGGCATCGGAACCAATGGGATCTTTCCACAGGCTGGGAAGCTGGGGCAGAGCCGGAGGGTCCCATGACTTGCCCGTACTCAGGGGTGGCGTTTCAAAGTGAACAGAGGGCTGGGACATGCGGGGCCTCGACGAGTGTGGAAAGGTCATTGCAAATTGGACAGGATGAATACCACAACATGTGTGGTAAAGGGGTTATCATTGCTGGGCTCAAGGTGCAAGATTGTGCCCGCTCGGAAACGTTCAATCCTGTAGTCTTTGGGCTGGTTGAAATCATGGGAAACGGCAGAAAGGCTGTAATGCCTGATGCGCCGTTATCCATTTGGGAAAACGTCTGCTATGGAACAGCTTCAATCCAGTCGCCATTGATAAGAGGATGAAAACGACTGTCCCGGTGACCGGATCAGCGCCATTTGCGTTTTGCCTGAAAGGCCCTTCGTCCAGAAGGGGACTCTTTTTTCTCTGTATGCAGGCCTGGAGCGTGGCGTCTTTTTGCAGAAGAAGGTTCTGAGGGATCGGCGTGCTGCACCATTTGAGGGGGCGTCTTTCCCAGCAGGATTTCGTGTTGTCTTCTGCGTTCTGCATCTGTTTTGGCTACATAGATTGGAGAGCCGTCTGGAGCATGCTCTGAATAGTACATGGCTGTCGCCACTGTTCCCGGAGTGGGGATAAAGCACTGTACCTGACGGGGAGACCAGTGCCTTGCCGCCAGCCATTTGTGCAGTTCCCACATGTGTTCATCGGTACAGCCCGGAAAGGCGCTCATCAGATAGGGAATCACATACTGTTCCTTGCCGTGCGCACGGGAGTAGGCCGCAAAGGCTTCAAGAAATTTTTCAAAGGCTTTCATGCCCGGTTTGCGCATAAGATCCAGAACTTCAGGAACACAATGCTCTGGAGCTATTTTCAGCTGGCCTCCCGTAAATTCGCCTGCATAGGCGGCAAGGGCCGTGGGGTCCTGAAGGGCAAGATCAAATCGTACGCCGCTGGCAACACGGACGTGCCTGATGCCGGGAGTCTGCTGCACGGCACGGAGCAGTTCAATGCAGGCCTTCTGATCTATCTGGAACCCCTTGCAGATTGTTGGATACATGCAGCTGTCACGGCGACAGACTGAGGGATCAAAGGCACATTTGGCACCCCACATGTTGGCACTTGGACCACCTACATCGGAAATGGAACTGCCGTGTGGCATGGTGGCAATACGTTTCGCCTCTTCCAGAATGGACTTGCGTGACCGGGAGGCAATACGACGTCCCTGATGGAGTGCCAGCGAGCAGAACGAACATCCTCCTCCACACCCCCGATGTGTGGTAATGCTTGTGGCGATCATTTCGGTGGCAGGAATGGGGTCTCTATAGGAAGGATGCGGAAGACGGGAGAAGGGAATGGCATACAGGGAGTCCAGTTCTTCTTCCGTCAGAGGCTGGGCCGGAGGCGTGATCAGAACAGCTCTGTCACCGTTGCGCTGCACAAGGGCGTGGCGCATCTGATGCGTTTCCCGTTCAAGAAGTACACTGCCTTTCAGGTAGGTCAGAGGATCTTTCAGCATGGCCTCATGCGAAGGCAACTCTACATAGTCTTTGGATTCGATGAGAGAAAGTTCCTCGTTTGGTACAAGGCGTGCCGTTCCTCTGATGTCCGACCAGAGATCGGGCCAGAGCTTCCCTGCGGGAAGAACAGAAAGGTCCCCCAGAAGCTCAGCTACCGCATCCAGACGGCGTGCTGTCTCCAGAATGGCTCGTTCTCCCATGCCACAGAACAGCAGATCAAGACGGGCATCAAACAGAAGCGAACGTCGCAGTGTATCAGACCAGAAGTCATAATGCGTGATGCGTCGCAATGATGCCTCGATTCCTCCGGCAACAAGCGGAAGTCCCGGAAAGGCCCGGCGGACAAGATTGGCATAGACAATAACGGCTCTATTGGGACGTGCGCCTGCCTTGCCTCCTGGAGTATAGGCGTCATCATGTCTCTTGCGCCGGAAGGCCGTGTAGTGGGCAAGCATGGAATCCAGAGCACCGGCGCTGACGCCTGCAAAGAGTCTGGGACGTCCCATACCTGATATGGATTCAATTCCTGTCTGTTCGTCCTTCCAGGCCGGTTGTGCGACAATGCCAGTCCGATACCCGTGTGCCACGAGCCAGCGGCCGAGCAGAGGTACTCCAAAGGCCGGATGATCCACATAGGCATCCCCGGTTATGAGCAGGATATCCAGTTCATCCCAGTGCAGCGCGTCCATTTCGGTACGGGTCATGGGAAGAACTGGTGGCTGGGGCAGAGGTGTTCGGAGGGGAAGCGGCAGATCAAACATGGAGGAGTCCGTGGAAATAGGGTGAACAGAAAAGGCGGCGTTGGAGAAAGGATAGAGGGGCGTTGAAATATGTCAACAGGCTGGCGTTTCAGAAAAACAGCACGACAATACAAAAACGGAAGGCCTGGCCTTCCGTTTTTGTATTGTTGCTGATTGCCTGATGCTATTCCAGCGAGGGTGCCGTCTTGGGATCGGTAAGAGTCAGATCCAGAGGGTAGGCTACGATGATGGTCTTGCGGTTCTGCAGGCCCAGTGCACCGGGATGCGTATTCAGGCAAACCACAAGGTCTTTCGTTCCGTCGTTATTAGGATCGGCAATGCCAAAATCAACGACAGATCCCTTGATCCGACGCGTTTTCCACTGCAGACTCAGACCAACGCCATCCCAGTACAGGTTGTGAATTTCTCCTTCTGGGAAGAAACGGTAGTTTTCAAAGAACTGGGCCGATACCGAGATCGGTTTGTTGACCATAAGTTCCCAGCTTCCATCCCGTTCCAGATCATTGGGAATCATCCTCAAGGGAATGAAGTAATTGGAGGGAATAAGTACGTTATCTTTGCCCATGCCTGGCATATTGGTCTGCTCGGCAATACCGATGGCAGAACCGGAGAATGTTTCATCTGTCTGCGACAGCTGGCTTCCGTTGGGAGAGAAGACACGCAGATTTTCGT
>CAMLXE010000153.1 GCA_946490455.1 uncultured Desulfovibrio sp.
CCGTGCCATCCGCATAGCAGCCGGAACCGATGACGGGCGTATCCCCCACCCGTCCGGGGAGCTTGTTGGTCATGCCGCCGGTGGAGGTGGCGGCTGCCAGATGTCCTTCGCTGTCCAGAGCAACGGCGCCAACGGTTCCCATTTTCTTCTGTTCGTCCAGCGGATTGCCGATAAAGCTCATGCCGGACCGCTTCATGGAGGCAGCCCCGTCATGATCCAGAACCATGTTTCCGGGATTCTGCTTCTGCGCCTGATGGAGCTGGGCAAGACGCTGCTCCGTGTGGAAATAGGATTCCGGTTCAAAGGCAACGCCATGCTTCCGCAGAAAGTCCATGGCGCCTTCCCCGGTCATGAAGACATGGGGCGACTGCTCCATCACCACCCGGGCAGCCCGAATCGGGTTTCTGACGCCATGCACGCAGGAAATGGCCCCTGCGGCAAGGGTGCGCCCATCCATGACTGCGGCGTCAAGTTCGTGTGTTTCCGCGCTGGTATAGACCGCGCCGCGCCCGGCATTGAACAATGGACAATCCTCAAGCATGGACACGGCCAGCGTCACCACGTCCAGAGCCGAAGCGCCCGCAGCAAGCGCCTCCTGCCCCTTTTCCAGAATGGTGCGCAACGCATTTCGGTATTCGCGTTCTGCCTCGGCAGAAAGAGCCTTGCGGTTGATGGTGCCCGCACCTCCGTGAATGGCCAGAACAGGATATGCCATAGTTTTCCCCCTTGAGAATATGAAAAGGCCGCGACCCTCATCGCGGCCTTTCAGGTAGCCGGAAATGCTATCACCACTTACGGCGTTTGTATAGTCCGAAATCAGCTCTGCCCGTTCCGGGGAACGATACGGTCCAGAGCGGCTTCCATCTCGTTCTCGTCCTTGTGGGTCAGGGCCGTGTGCATCACGACACCGCCCGACGCGGCAAGGGCATCCGTAACGATGTCCACAAAGGCTTCGTCAACCGGCATGAACAGGGCCGAGCTGCCCGGCTTCAGGTGGGAGGCCAGTTCCCGGACAAAGGGCTTGCCGATGCCGAAGTCGCCCAGTTCGCCGGCGGCCGCGCCAATGCCCGCACCTGCGACCGCGCCGATCAGAGGATTCAGGAAGAGCACGCCGATCAGAATGCCCCAGGCGCCTCCGACAAAGGCGCCGTCACGAGTGAGAAAGTGCTTGTACTGAAGATGGGTCTCTCCACTGGCGTCACGCTCGGCAACAACGAAACGGTCGGGATCAATCTTGTCCGAAACGGGATGCTTGCGCAGTTCGACAGCATAGGAAGCGGCCCTGTCCACATCACCCGAAAAGATGACAACAACGAGATGGTTCATGAGATAACTCCTTTTGATTAGAGCCATAGCGCGACCACCCGGTGCTGGCTACTATATTTTCAAAAAAAATCATGCTTGCGCATCAGGACCAGATCACGCCGGCAATCAGAAGGACGCCGTTGAGCAGGTAGAGCTTGCGGACAAGATGCCCGTGCCGGTCCAGCTCCAGCCATTCCGTGGCCTGATGGATCAGCCGACAGGTCTTCCAGTACAGCGGGAAGGTCAGAAGGCCAAGGAAAACGGGCCAGCCCGCTATGCCGCAGGCCCAGAGATTGAGCATCAGCACCCATACGGCAGGCCACCACAGCCGAAAGACCAGTTCCGCCTTTTCCTTTCCAAGAATGTTGGCAAGCGTCCTCTTGCCCGCGGCAAGGTCGGTCTCGATCTCCGGCAGGCTCTGATAATAGAGAATGCCGGCCACCATAAGCCCCACGGGAAGGGCAAGGGCAAGGGCAACCGGCGAAAAGGCTCCGGCCATGACCGCATAGGACCCGACCACCATGATGAAGCCCATGTTCAGACACACAAAGACCTCGCCAAGGCCCCGGCAGCCGTAGCGGACAGGCGGCGCCACATAGAAGATGGCGGAGAGGATGGCAAAGATGATGAGTCCCCAGAGCCAGGTCTGACCGCTGTTTTCCACAAGCCATCCCCCGACGATCACCGTTCCGACAACCAGCCCGACAATGACAAGACTGATCTGGCGCGGACTGATCCAGCCGTTCTGAATGACCTGTGTCCCGCCGATGGTTTCCTCCGTATCGACGCCTTCCAGATAGTCAAAAAGGTCATTGGCGATATTGGCAACCGTGTGCAGGAAAAAGCATCCCAGAAGGACAAGGAGGCACAGTTTCCACGGCCAGTAGCCGAGATCGCGCGCCGCCAGAACAAAACCGAGTCCCACCGGGATGAGGTCCACAATAAGGAACGGAGGACGGCAGGCCCTCCACCAGACCCGTATCTGCTGCCGCAGGGTCAGGACCGGCGCGTCAGGACGCTTCGGAGCCAGTGCGGCCTTCAACTTGTCACGCATGATTTCCCCTTCGTTGCAAGATGCCTGCCGGTCGGCATGATCTGTCCGGCGGAACCGAATCCTACACACGGAAGCGGAGATCGACAATGCCTGACCGCATTCCGGAACAAAAAGATTTCGCTTCTGGGGATGGAAACAGGCCCTTCCGGTGCAGAAGGTCTGTTTCGCCCTCTGAACGCAAAGATTCCTGTTGAAGAAAAGGAGGCTTTCTACTACTTACGGAGGATGCAGTCCATCACTTCTGTTCTTCTTGTTACCAAGAGCCGCCACAGGTTCGCCGAACACACCGCCGCCCAGATCGGGCAGTGGCTTGAGTCGTGCGGTGTTTCCTGCCCGACTCTTGCCGCCGACTGTCCGCAGGAAACCCTGCTCGAAACGGCGCATACCGTTCAGGCAGCAATCATTCTTGGTGGAGACGGAACCTTTGTCGGGGTTGCGCGCAAGCTGACGGGACTGGGGATTCCCCTGCTCGGCATCAACTTCGGTCAGGTCGGCTTTCTCGCGGAAGTTTCCTGCGACAACTGGAAACCGATTCTCCGGAAGCTCCTTGCCGGCGAACTCACCGTCCACCCCCGCTCGGTCCTCATCTGGTCGGTCATCCATGAAGGCAAGACCATCCGCAAGGGCCATGCCGCCAATGACATCGTTGTGGGACGCGGCGCCGTAGCCAGAATCCTTCCCATTCAGGTTTCCGTGGACGGGGAAGACCTTGGACGTGTCCGTTCGGACGGCATCATCGTCTCCACGCCGCTCGGAACTTCTGCCTATGCGCTCTCCGCGCACGGTGCGCTGGTCCATCCGGAAGTTCAGGCCCTGGCGCTGACGCCCATTTCTCCCTTTTTCCGCAGCTTTCCTCCCATGCTGCTGCCCAGAACAAGCCTTGTCAGCCTGAAGACGGATTCGCCCGACGGCTTTCTGACCATTGACGGACAGGAAGGCTTCCCGGTGGCAGAGGGCGACATCATCCGGGTTCGGAGCATGGACGCGGGACTCCAGCTCATTGCCTCCGGCGAAAGCAGCTACTATCAGCGACTGTGCGAACGCGGCTTCATCAATACGCGGCCCCTTCCTGTGGAGAAGGCATGAACAGACTCCTCTCATTCGGGAAGGTCAGCGACATCCGCCTGGGAAAAGAGCCGGCCTTTGACGCCTGGTTCTACAGTTTCTGTGCCGAAAACAACATCGAACACAGCATCAATCCCACCGGCGTGGCCGGTCCCGAGCAGCTGCGCTTCATGGTGGCTCTGGACGAACGGCAGATCTATGCCCCCTGTTCGGACAGAACCTTCATTCAGCTTCTCGAAGCCAGCCAGACCCGCTCCTTCTCCCCACGTCTGCGCCGTCAGTATGCCGAGGCCTGGCGTTCCATCATCAGAGTTCTCCGCCGGCACGTCCGGAGCAGGGAAAAGCGCCGGACCATCATCAACTACTGCCGGCTCCGCTTTCGGGGCTGCCTTGCCCTGGGCAACATTCTTCCCTCACGCCTGATCAAGCGGCTGGTCACGACCCTGCTCAGTCAGTTCGAGGGCAGGGACCCCTGGAGAGAAGACCGGCAAGGACAGTATCACGAGCTTGCCCGCTTCCTCGAGTCGGAAACGTTCTGCCGTCAGCTTGAGGCCATTCCCCGGCAGGCGCTGTCCCATACCGACATGGGCAGCCTGCGCCGGGAACTTGACGTCATCGAACTGGCCAGACTTTTCCATCTTGCCGGCAGAAGGGCCGAAAGCCTTGCCGCGCTTGTCCGGCAGGCCGAACAGTCGGCAACGACAGAACTCTTTCAGGGAGCCGAAGCCCTTGTTCCCCAGATTGAAACGCTGCTGGGGGCTCCGGGAGTCTCTCGGACCTTTCTCTACATCTGCGACCTGGAAGGAGGCCTCGCGCTCGATCTTCAGATCATCCGGACACTGCTCCGGCTGGGACACAAGGTCATCCTCACGCTCAAGGAAACGCCGCTCTACATGGCGCCCACCATCTGGGATGTGGCGTTCAACCCGCTGATCATGAACCGCTTTGCCGAATCCTTCATTCTCCGGGACCCGGCCACGTCCAAGAACGCGCTGCTCAGAAAGCTCAGAGAAAGCCGACTGCTGATCATTTCCGACGGAACCGGCGAACGGCTGAATCTCTATCGGGCCTCCATCACCTTTGCCAGAGCCTGGAAGGAATGCGATGCCGTGCTGGCACGCGGTCTGTGCAACCGGGACGTGCTGTTCTGGACCAGCCACCGCTTTACCCGCGACATCTTCTGCTTCTGGGAAGGACGCGAGGGCGTGCGCATGGAATGCAGGCCGCGGGCTCCGGAAGTGCGCAAGTTCAGCGAACAGAAGCTCAACGCCAAGGCGGCTTCCATCATCCAGAGCATGCGCGCCGCCAGAGATGAAGGAAAATCGGTCATGTTCTACAGCTGCATCATCGGCAGCATTCCCGGTCAGACGCATGTAGCCATCAGGGTTGCGGAAACCTTCGTCAAATTTCTCCGGGAACGTCTGGACCAGATTTTCATCATCAATCCGGCAGAATATTTTGAACCCGGCATGGACGGGGATGACCTCATGTACATGTGGGAACAGGTCCAGCGCAGCGGCCTCATCACCATCTGGCGCTTCCAGAGCATGGAAGACATCGAAACCAGCTTTTCGCTTCTGGGACGCAAGGTGCCGCCCGTCTGGTCCGGCAAGGACGCCACCTTTTCCACAGGCTGCACCAAGGAAATGCATATTGCCCTCGACATGCAGAAAAGCCATCCCGAACTCCAGATCGTGG
>CAMLXE010000154.1 GCA_946490455.1 uncultured Desulfovibrio sp.
AGGGAACATGTCAAACCTGTCCTTGCCGAACTGCTTGACAGGATAAAGGCAGAGGCCATCTTCAAGGAAGAACGAACGAATCCAGAAAAAGCTCCCCACGCTCTTCCCTGTCTGGACGAATCTGCCAACCGGGAGTAAAAGATTTTTCCTCTGGCAGCGTAACAGCTGCCGGTCTTTCCGGCTGTTTGCCGAACCACAGCAATGACAGTTTTTCGTAACTGCTATATTCAAGCATGGCATGAGCAAAAAAAAAGATACTCCACGCCCCCTGCCCGAAAGTCTGCATCTTCCGCTTACAGGAACAGATTCGCACGCCCATCTTGATTCGACAGGCCTGATTGAAAACCTGTCCGAAGTCATGGACAGGGCCAGACTGGCCGGCGTAGCCCATATTGGTCAGGTGTTCCTCGGACCTTCGGCCTATCATGAAAACAAGGAAAAATTTGCTCCCTATCCCGGCGTATTTTTTCTCATGGGGATACATCCCTGCGATGCTCAGGAGTGTACGGGAGCGGTCATGCAGGATATGCGCAAGGCCTTTCAGAACGATCCTGACCTGAAGGCCGTGGGAGAAATAGGCCTTGATTTCTATTGGCACGACTGCCCGCATTTCATACAGGAAGAGGCCTTTCGACTTCAGCTTGCCCTTGCTGTTGAAACCTGTCGTCCGGTAGTCATCCATTCCCGGGATGCAGCAACGGACAGTCTCCGAATTCTTGAATCCGAGGGATTCGCCGGTCGGCCTCTGCTCTGGCATTGCTTCAGCGGTGATGCGGTTCCTCTGCTGGACAGAATTCTCGCCAACGGCTGGCATATATCCATTCCCGGACCCGTGACCTATCCGGCCAATCAGACTCTGCGGGATGCGGTTGCTCAGATACCACTGGACAGACTCCTGGTTGAAACAGACTGCCCCTATCTCGCTCCAGTTCCATGGCGCGGCAAGCCGAACGAACCTTCGCTGGTAGTCTTCACGGCCATGACCGTAGCTGAAATCAGAAATATGTCCCCAGAGGAACTGTGGACAACCTGCGGAAACAATGCCCTTCGTTTCTTCGGTGTAACGGCATAGCACGGTTCAGCCTTGCCATGGACGTTCCGGTTCAATTACGCTATGAAAAAAACGAAATCTGTCTCATATCGACCCAGTACCTCTAGCCGATCCGATAATCGGGACTGTGCTTCATCTATGCCTATATTCTCCTCTCCGGCCTTTGTGGAAACCCTTTCCTTTGATGATCCCGCAATAGCCAACGCACTGTTCGGACCACAGAACGCCCATCTGACGGCTGTGGCCGACAAAACGGGAGCTGACCTGTCCACAAGAGGGACGACGCTTTCCGTGGCATCTGACGACCCTGCACTACGCGAGCGCATTCTCAATCTGTTTACCCAGTTCTATGGTCTGGTACGAGCCGGGCATTCTGTACAGGCTTCTGATCTGGAACAGGGTCTCCAGCTTCTTGAAGCTGATTCTGGAGCAGATCTGCGCCGTGCCTTCCGCGATGAGGCCGTCCTCACATTGCCCAAAAAGACAGTGACTGCACGAAACGCCACCCAGAGAGCCTATCTTGAAACCCTGCGTAGCCATGAAATGGTCTTTTCTGTAGGGCCTGCCGGAACCGGCAAGACCTATCTTGCCGTTGCCATGGCCGTACACATGCTCACGGCCCGCCGGGTCAGACGCATCATCCTTACCCGTCCGGCTGTTGAAGCAGGTGAAAAGCTTGGTTTCCTTCCTGGAGATCTTACGGAAAAGGTAAATCCCTATCTGCGCCCTCTGCACGATGCGCTCCATGACATGCTCGGTCCACAAAAAATGGCCGCTCTGCAGGAGACAGGAATTATTGAAGTGGCCCCATTGGCCTTCATGCGTGGCAGAACACTCAATGACGCCTACATTATTCTTGATGAAGCCCAAAATACGACACGGGAACAGATGAAAATGTTCCTGACCAGACTTGGCTTTGGCTCGAGGGCGGTCATCACGGGAGATGTCACCCAGATTGACCTCCCTTCCTATGGAGAAGACAATATGTCTCCGCATACAACCCGTTCAGGCCTCGTCCATGCCCTGCATGTCCTCAATGGCGTCCGAGGCGTTGCCTTTCAGCATTTCACTTCTGCAGACGTTGTGCGTCATCCTCTCGTGGGACGCATAGTAGAGGCCTATGACCATTATGAAAAACTCACCCCTTCGCATTAACGAGCTTTCCTGCGCAGTCAGGACGTCGCTGAAGCAGCATCATCATGGTGACGGGATTCTGGTCTTCATTGCTACTCTGCTTCTGCTGTCTCTTCTTGCCGGACTGAATCCATCAACGCCAATCAAGATGTTCAAAGCTGGCGATGTGGCAGACAGTGATGTTGTGGCGCAACGCAGCCTCACAGTCGAGGACTCGCTTGCTACCAAAAGCAGACGCAATCAGGTTGTCATGACACAGCCCAACGTCTTTGATCTCAGTGTGGCTGAAATCTCGCCAATGCGGGAACAGGTATTCAGCATCATAAAAAAAATAAATGACCTTGATCCGACGGCCTCACGTGAAGAGCTACAGAAGTCCCTGACGACGCAGCTCAGAGAGTCGGTCAGTATGGAAAATATTGCCATGTGGGCCCAGCCGCATGTGCAGGAATACATCCTGAACATAGCCCTTCCCTGGATGGAACGCCAACTTCGTGAGGGCGTTGTTGGCGATACACGTCTGGCCCTTTCGTCCAAAAACGGCATTCTGATCCGAGACCTGGAAAATGGTTCGGAAACATTGCGTCCAGATGGAACGTACTTGCGAGATATCCCTTCATTGCTGGCATCGTTCAATCAACGATTGAGAGCAGACTATGATCTCTCTCCACAGGCCAAACGAGCGGTATTCACCCTTTTTTCACCATTGGCTTTTCCAACCCTTACCCTGAACAGAGAAGCCACACAGGCACTCGGAGAGGCTGTTGCCCAGACAGTTGAGCCGGTCTATTACCATATTCAGCCTGGTGAAATCATTGTGCATCAGGGTGAACGTATTACACGGGAAACGCAGCTCAAGCTTCAGAGTCTCTATAAGAAACAGGACGGGATGTTCCATTCCCGCCTCATTGCCGGAACCTTCGTCTTCTCTCTTCTGATTTCCATTGGCCTTTTCATGGCGCCAAGCGGAAAACCCGGAACCCCCCTGCGGCGTAAGGATTTCTACTTCATCTCCCTGCTTCTTTTTGCCTTTGGTATTGCGGCCAAGGGAGCCTATCTGCTTATCGGTACGCTTGTCCAGCCACAGGACGTGGCTCTGGCAGTACACTTCTTTCCAGTGGCAGGAGCTGCCGGACTGGGAGCCCTGATTTTCGCGGCACGCCGATATTGCGTTCTTGGTCTGCTCCTTTCTCTGTTCAGCTGTGCCATGCTCAAGGCAGGACTGCCATTATTCCTGTTCTTTTTCCTTTCCGCCATGCTCAATACCTGGCTCGTCATTAGGGCGCAGAACAGACAGGATGTAGTGGTTGGGATCATCCCTCTGAGCATAGGGCTCGCTATCATATCTCTTGGCAGCGGCTGGCTTCAGGGATTCCGCGGTGCAGAAATTTTCCTCTATCTTGCTGGAGTTGCTGTACTGAATGCCTTTATCTCCGTTATCATTCTCTTTGCCTTCAGCCCCATTATCGAACTGACTTTCCGCTACACCACCCGTTTCAGGCTGATGGAACTCATGAATCTCGAGCAGCCAATTCTGCAGGATCTTATGGTCGCCATTCCCGGCACCTATCACCACTCTCTGGTTGTCTCGAACATGGTGGAAGCAGGAGCCAAGGCGGTAGGAGCCAACAGTCTCCTATGCAAGGTTGGTGCACTTTACCACGATATCGGCAAACTGGCCTATCCCGATTACTACATAGAAAATCAGTTCAACGGACCTAACAGGCATGACAAGCTTGCACCGGCCATGAGTGCGCTCATACTGCTGTCTCACGTCAAAAAGGGAACCGAGCTGGCCAGAGAACATCATCTGGGTGATGAAATCAGCGACATCATTGCCCAGCATCATGGTACAAGTCTGATCAAATTTTTCTACAATAAGGCTCGTGAACTGGAAGAAAATCCTCGTATGGAGGACTATTCCTACCCTGGCCCCCGTCCACAGACGCGGGAAGCAGCCATTGTCATGCTGGCTGACGCCGTAGAAGCCTCCAGCAGAACGCTTTCCGAGCCAACTCCAGCTCGTATCAAGACCCATGTGGATACCATCATGAAAGGTATCTTCGCAGAAGGGCAGCTTGACGAATCAGAGCTGACCTTCAAGGACCTGCACAAGCTGTCCGAAAATTTTGCCCGCATCCTGACAGGTCTCTTTCACCAGAGAATTGCCTATCCGGATATCAACCGCAAACAGGGGCATGACAAAGGCAGGGAAGGAGCTGAAACAGGAAAAGCTCCGGCAGCTCCCGGCAAGCCTCAAACACCAGCAGCTTCATCCCCTCTTCCACCTTCCTGCCTGCACGACGGCCCAGCTTCCAGCACTCATCCAACAGCGGCAAAAGGAAATGAGGAAACAGCAGCTCTATCAGAGAAGTCAACTGAAGACGCTGCCCCACCAAAGCAAGAAAACAGTTCGCATGGCACTGGACAACCTGGCGAAAACATAACACTTCTCACCCCAGAAATGCGACAGAAGGCAAACCGTTCATGAGTCTGCGCGATACATTTCCTTCATGCTGTACACCCGTAGCAGGAACGGTTCATCTGCATTTGAATCTGTCTGGGAAAAATCTGTTCTGGCTGATGCCACTGGGACGCAGAGAACTGGAACGTCGTCTGCAGATCATGCTTGAAACGGCTTTTTCTGGAGAAGTGGAACTCGACCTTCTTTTGGTCCGAGATGGGGAAATGTCGGCATACAACCAGACATACATGGGCTGTACAGGTCCGACCAACATTCTCTCCTTCCCACTGAAAGAACAGTTCTGTGAAACAACGGATGTCACCTGTCTGGGAAGTCTCGTTCTGTCTGTTGATATGCTGCATCGAGAAGCATTTCTGTATGGACAGGAGCCAGATGAGCATTGCATGAGACTGCTCGCTCATGGCCTT
>CAMLXE010000155.1 GCA_946490455.1 uncultured Desulfovibrio sp.
GATCTCATGGAGGCAGAGCTTTTCGGCTATGAAAGTGGTGCCTTCACCGGTGCAAAATCCGGTGGAATCAAGGGAAAATTTGAACTCGCCAACAAGGGAACCATCTTTCTGGATGAAATAGGAGAACTCCCCCTTCCCATGCAGGCCAAGTTGCTGCGTGTTCTGGAAAGTGGTGAAATACAGAAGCTGGCTCACCGTGGGACCCTGCATTCCGACTTCAGGCTTATTGCGGCAACCAACAGAGATCTGAAGCAGTGTGTAGAAAATGGTACTTTTCGGGAAGACCTGTACCACCGGCTGAATATTCTGGAACTGCGGGTTCCTCCTCTCCGGGAGCGCCGTGGAGACATTCCGCTGCCGGCACAGCATTTCATTGAATCGCATGCGGGAGGCAAACGCGCCAGACGGATACAGATATCCAATGAATTGTATCGCTTTTTTGGTTTGTATCCCTGGCATGGCAATATTCGTGAGCTGAAAAATGTCATTACGTATGCATTGTTCACCCTGGAAGAAAATGAATCCATCCTCTCAACAAGTCACCTCCCCGAACGCCTGCTCAGAGAGCTGTCCAATGAACAGACCAGACATGACCAGCCTCTGCCGGGACCGGACAGCCTGAAGCTGGACGAAATCAGCGCTCAGGCCGAGAAGGAGGCTCTTCTGGAGGCTCTTTCCAGTACAAACTACAATAAGACTCTGGCTGCGCGCGTTCTTGGCATCTCCAGAAACAAGCTGTATAAAAAAATACACAAATTTAATCTGTTACTTCCTAAAAGCACTTTTTGACACAAAAGCTCCCGCGGTTCGCAAACAGCCGCCGGAGATGGATCAGGTGTCTTCCAGTACCGGCATCTGCGCCTCCCCGCCATGTTGATTGTCTCTGCCTCCTTTCTCTGCACACCATGCCAGCCTCTTCCTATGGACAAAAACCGTCTTGTGCAGTGGAGGCATTCTCTCCACACTTTCTGCTGATGCGTCTGACTGCCTTTCCAGAGCAGCCAGCAAGTACTGGGCTTTCTCCGGCCACAAGAAGACATCCTATCTCTCCGACTTGGAATATTTTTTGCTGGTTTTATGGTAAAACCATAGGGAGAGTCAGATGATCTACGCCGAACTGAGTGCTTTTCTGATGCGGGAACTTCGTCTCATGCATGCCCCGGTTGGTATGCGTTTCTTCTTCGATCAAAAACAGCTGGAAGATGTTAAGGCAACACAGAGCTTCTATTCTCCGGTCAAGCCGCTCACCTTCTGTCAGGCTGAACTTGGGGCACGCATGGAAGGAATTCCAGTGCTGCTGGAAATGGACAAACTGTGGTGTCAGGGAGCCAGACTTGTCTTTTCTCTCCGAGAAATGGAAGAGAAGGATATTGGACGGCACCGTAAATTCTGTACAGATGAACAGCAGGCCAAACATTTTGTTGCGAGCAAGCCTCGTTTCAGAACCAGTCTGCTGGCCGTGGCCCTGAATCCACTGGAGCTCCAGCCAACCCCGCCTGACATTGTTCATTTCTGTTGTGACAATATGCAGGCCTATCATCTTCTGAACGACTGGATGGCCATTCGCGACGTCCATCCGCTTCGACCAGCCCTCTATGTCAATTCAGCCATTTGTGGTGGAAGCGTATTTGCCTTTGTAGAAAGGCAGGCCAATCTGACTCTGGCCTGTGCCGGCAGCTACAACTCCGGAAAAATGGAACGGGGTGAAATCAATGTCATGATTCCCGGGGAAGACCTTGAAGCCATGGTGTTGCGGATGCAGCAACGGATAAGGGAAACCGGAGGCATTTCTCTTACCAGACAGGGGCACCCCTTCCCGGGAGCCGACATCTGTCAGAACTGTCCCCTTATTGCCTTCAAAAAGAACTCCTGAATAGAAAACGGGCCCATATCCGGGCCCGTTTCGTACATCCTGTCTGTTCAGGATTCCCAATGCTGCCAGCAGGTGAACCAAGGATACAACAACGCCTTTTGAGCCGCGGTCCTATGTCCCCATCCCATCAGGCAGCGGAACAGAACTGGTCACTACCTCTGAAGGCGGCAATGCTGTTCAGCCTCATCCAGTGTCTGAAAGCCATACTGCCGTACCTGATTCAGAAGATTCTCTTCTGCTTCACTCCTTCCCTCTGCAACTCTTTTCATTGTAGCCTTGTAGTACAGGGCCACAGTCCGTGGAGAATAGGTTTTCAGTTCTGCCCGGGTATAGGTTTCTACGGAAGGGAATCCATTCTGGTCGTCCTCCGTATGAATAGGCCGGCTCCGATCCCCCAAATGGGGATATTTCCGGTTCAGCTCCTCCTTCCAGCGGACATGACAGGCAACAATTTCCTCAATCTGAGCGGCCTGCTTGCTGTCAACAGGAGGAAGAACTCCCGCAATGCGGGCATATTCATCGGGAAAGGTAGTTTCCATCATGCGGGCATACTTTTCCGTCATAAGGTTCCGCTCCTGCTCTCTGGCCAGGCGCAGATCCTCAAGATAACTTTCCAGCAAGTCCTCATCCCAGGCTTCATACTGACTGGTACGCATGATCCGGAATGTTTTCGGATCCATCTGGCAGGCAGCCTTGCCACCCTCATTGTTCACTCCAGAAAACATGGGCCACTCAATCTCAATAATGGCATCGATCAGTTCTTTCTTATGCATTTTTGTCCTCCCGGAGAACCTCACGGCATGCCGCCAGCTTTTCACGAAATACGGCCATGCCTTCGGCATCCTCCTGTACACCAAGTCTGGCGTAGAGTTCCAGCGCACGAGTCAGCAGACTTTCCGCGTCCTTCCAGTTTTCCAGTTCGGCTTCGGCCAATCCGGTATGACCAAGTGAGGCCGCAGCCATTTCATGTTCTCCCAGCAGTTGAACCTTGATTTCCGTAGCTCTTCGATAAAAATCAACGCCTTCTCTTTTTTCTCCGCAAACGGTTCTCAATTTTCCAAGAGCATCCAGACAGCCCGCAACCTGAAGGGAAACAGAACCATAAATCTTTTCCCAGGCCTGCATGGCCTGTCGGGTCAAATCCTCAGCCTCAGCCAGACGCCCCAGCTGGTAGGCTCCGGAAGACAGGAAAAAGGCTGCCGTAGCGGTCTGATCAGCGTCCAGCCCATATAGGGAAACAAGATTTTTCAGTGCCCCACGGCCGATCTCCATACCCGTTGTCACATCTCCAAGAGCAATCAGAGAACGGGAAAGCAGGACCATGGTCCTTGTTGTCAGTGGGTCCTCCATTCCTCGTGCGGCAAACAGAAGCTCCCAGCTTTCCTGCAAACGAGAACTTGCCGCGGCATAGGATTCCTGAAGGAAAAGACAGGTGCCGGCACCAAACAGCGCAGTTCCCCGCTCCGTTTCCGTCAGGTGTTCCATGTGACAGAGTTCGTCATACAGTTTTTCTGCCTGTTCCACATGTCCCTGATGCATCAGGGTTTCTGCCAACTGTATCTGTTCAGTACTGTTCATAGGAGGCACTCTGGGAGACGGACGGCAGACCATGCCTGTCCGTCACAATGTAAAAGATATGAGTACGGCCGCGCATGTCAAGAAAATCCCGATCTGCAACGAAAGGCAGTCCATTACAATCTGCTGTTTCGTCATTTTCTTCCTGTTCATCAAGGCCTATCCGAAGCTCATATGTGGCGTTGTCATAACTGCCTCTTCGGGTTTCCCTGATGCGAAATACAGCACGCGGATTTTCCCTGCGCTCTCTCTGAAGAATCGCGCATAGCTGCCTGTAGGCCGTACTGGTCAAAAGGACTCGCAGCATAATAGAAAAAGGACGGCATCGGATAGTCCGGCGCCGTCCGGTAAAGGCATTTTCAAGAGAAAATCGCCGGAATTTCAGGACAGAGAACATTTGCCAGCTGAGCAGGAACAGGTTTCACCCTGTACTTCGGAACGCACGCTGGGCATGTTATGTTCATCCACCATAATGCTGTATTTGAGGCCATAGGAGTCGATCACGTCATTACTGACCACAAAGGGCAATCCCTCAATCTGAATTTCCTGTTCTTCATCTGGGTCTTCACGCTCATCGAGACTCACACGAAGCTCCACACGACTCTTGCAGCCTCCACCCACCTTGGTTTCACGGATGCGGAAGACAGCATCTTCGCTCTGTTCTTCCTGCATCAATTCCTTGAATTTTGCCACGACTTCGGGTGCAATGGTAATTTCCAGCATTGTATCCTGTCCTCATCTTGCAGAGCAGGACCTGTCCCTCATCCCGAGTTTTTCTCAGGAATGACCTGGTCAGGACAGGGAACAGCTCCCGCCGGCTTCGGACGAACAACCACCCTGCGCAGCACTGACGCTTGGCATGCTATGTTCGTCCACCGTGATTGAATATTTGAGGCCGTAGGAATCGATGACATCATTACTGACCACAAAGGGCAGTCCATCGACCTCAATCTCCTGTTCTTCATCCGGGTCTTCACGTTCATCAAGGCTCACACGGAGCTCCATGTGGCTTTTTCATCCACCACCTACTTTTGTCTCGCGAATCCGGAAGATAGCGTCTTCGCTGTCCTCCTCTTCCAACAATTCCTTAAATTTTGCAGCCACTTCAGGGGCAATGGAAATTTCAAGCATATTCTTTCATCCTTGTGTGTCGAAAGGCAGGAGCCCTCGGAGGCCATTGAAGGCTCCTGCCGATTAAGGGATCAGGCACTCTTGTATTCGGTACGTTTGATGATTTCGTCCTGTACGCCCTTGTACAGACGGGTGAAGTAGGAAGAAAATCCTGCTACGCGAACAACAAGATCCTTATAGTCCTGAGGATGATCCTGAGCATCGCGCAAGGTATCGGACGATACGCAGTTGAACTGGATATGCCCGCCACCGAGATCGAAGTAGGTCCGGATGAGATTCAGAAGCATACGGGTGCCGTTTGGTCCCTCCAGAGCCGAAGGCAGGAACTTCATGTTCATGTGGTTGCAGTTGTTCCGTACGGTATCAATGGCCTGAGCCGCAGACTTGATCAATGCCGTACTTCCGTTCACGTCGGTTCCGGGCATGGCCGAAACACTGGCATCAGCCAGAGCAACGC
>CAMLXE010000156.1 GCA_946490455.1 uncultured Desulfovibrio sp.
CCGCTTCCAGAGCCTGCTTGAAGACGGCCTGAAATCCGAATTCTTCGGCTATGATGCACTGACCGGAACAGGACGTGTAGTGGCCCTGCTTGATGAAGATGCGCTGCCTGTTGAAGCTCTGGCAAACGGCAAGAAAGGCTATGTCGTCACAGATCGTACGCCCTTCTACGGTGCATCAGGTGGACAGTCCGGCGACACAGGCACGCTCGTTGCCCCCACGGGCTCTGCTCAGGTTCTGGATACGCTGAAGCCCTCGACAGATCTTACCGTCCATCAGATTCTCGTGGATGAAGGTACGCTGCTTGCAGATCAGGAAGTCGTCATGAATGTGACCGAATCCGCCCGCCTTGCTGCGGCCCGCAACCACACCTGTACCCATCTGCTGCACGCTGCCCTGCGGCGTGTTCTCGGAGACCATGTGCATCAGGCCGGTTCTCTTGTCACTCCTGACCGTCTGCGCTTCGACTTCACACATATCGCTCCATTGACACAGGAAGAACTGGCTACCGTGGAACATGATGTCAACCGCGCCATCATGGCCAACTATCCGGTAACAACCCGTCTGATGAATCAGCAGGATGCCGTTGGAATGGGAGCCATGGCCCTCTTTGGGGAAAAGTACGGAGATGTCGTACGGGTAGTCAGTGTTGCCAACGATACCCATACTGAGTCTGTGGAACTCTGCGGCGGCACACATCTCTCGGCAACGGGACAGGCCGGAAGCTTCACCATTCTTTCCGAAAGCGGCATTGCAGCCGGTGTTCGCCGCATTGAGGCCGCTACCGGCTGGAACAGCCTGCAGCAGGCCCGCACCGAACATGAAGAACTGATGCAGCTTGCCGCGCATCTCAAGACACAGCCCGGAGGGCTTCTGGCCAAACTGGAAGCTCTGCAGAAGGAAAACCGTACGCTGCGCAAGGAGCTGGAACGCTCCGCCGCTCAGGCCGCTTCCGGACAGGGCGGCGATCTGATGAGCAAGGTGAAAGAAATCAATGGAATCAAGGTGCTTGCCGCAAAGCTCGACCAGATCAATATCAAGGCACTGCGTGAACTCATGGACGACATCCGTTCCAAGCTGCCTTCAGGGATAGCCTGCCTTGTGGCTCCGGCAGACGGAAACAAGGTCAGCATGATTCTCTATGTCTCCAAGGACCTTCATGACCGGTTTACAGCACCTGTCCTGATCAAGGAAATCGCAGCTCCCATCGCCGGTTCCGGTGGTGGGCGTCCTGATCAGGCTCAAGCCGGTGGTACTCGCCCCGAAGGCATGGATGAAGCCCTTGCACTCCTGCTGAAAAAGATTGAAGGCTGATTGCTGAATCAAAATCAAACCTGAAGAAGGCCTCTCCGCGCGTCATCTTGCGGAGAGGCCTTTTCCTTGTCTGCCATCCATCACCGGGGAAAGGCTTTTTACCCAAGCGGATCTTGCGTTCACTCGACCGCCCAACAAACAAAAGCGATACAGGAATTCCAAGACAGCCCTGAAAGAATGCATCTGCACCTCTCTTTGATCATGGGTGAACGGCCAGTGAAGAAAGGTCTCCGGCTGTGGTTTCTGCCTTCCCGTCCGTCCATTGTTTTTGCAAGTAATTTACAATAGCTATATAGCATAATGAGAAATCAGCCAGCCCTATTACAGAGGCAGCTCGTTCACCATGCGAATGAAAAGCTGTCCCAAGAATCAGCACATATTATATTGTCAACCATAAAAATATTTCCATGACGTTGACAGAGTCATTTCTCTTTCAGTATAGCTGTCCTCTCAACACCGTAACCACGGATAACATAATGACCTCTCTCACCCGCATTCATACCATAGTCATGGTTGCACTCTTTGCAGCCCTGATAGCCGCTGGGGCCCTGTTTTCCCTCCCTCTGGGCTCTGTTCCCTTCTCATTGCAGCCCATCTTTATTCTGCTGGCGGGATTATGCCTTGGTCCCCGTGCCGGAGCTGCCGCAGTTGCGCTCTATGTGGCTGCCGGTCTGGCGGGATTGCCTGTCTTTGTGGGTGGCAAGTCCGGACTTGGTGTTCTGCTTGGCCCCACAGGAGGCTTTCTGATCGGCTTCATCGGGGGAGGTGCTCTGGCCGGGCTTGGAGGCCATGGCGAAAAACCTGTCTGGCTGGCCATAACAGGACTTGTTCTGGCAATTATCTGTATCTATGCCTGTGGGGTTGTCGGTCTCGTATGGTCCATGCAGCTGACCCTGTTCAAGGCCATTGCCGTTGGCGTCGTTCCCTTCCTGCCAGGTGAAGTCATCAAGGCGATTCTGGCCTTCGTCATCTGGCGTTTCATGCTCCGCAGAGGTTTGCTCCGCAATGGCCGCCTTTCTTGAAGCTGATGCGTTGAGCTATGGCTGGACGAAAACGCTTCCAGCATTGCAGGCAATCCACTTTCAGCTGGAACGAGGACAACGCCTGTGCATCTGCGGCTGCAACGGAGGAGGGAAATCCACCCTGCTGCAGCTCCTGAGCGGCATTCTTGTTCCTCTGTCAGGAACGGTTCTTCTGGAAGGGACTCCGGCAGATGCGGACAGACTGCGTGCAAGAGCAGCACTCCTCATGCAGGATGCAGACATGCAGATTATCGGTTCCACCGTGGGAGAGGATCTGCTCCTGAGCTGGGCAGAACCAACCTCCGAACAGACTGATAAGGCCCAGACGCTGGCCTCTCGCTTTGAACTTCTGGATCTATGGGACAGACCTGTACACGCTCTTTCCTATGGGCAGAAACGCAAGCTCTGTCTGTGTACAGCCCTTCTGTCCGAACCGGACATATTGCTTCTGGATGAACCATGCAGCGGTCTGGACTACCCCGCCATGATTCAGCTGAGAAAGCAGCTTCAGGAATCTCGAGAGCTGACCCAGCTCATCACAACCCATGACCTCGAACCCCTCATTGATCTTGTGGATTCCGTTCTCATTCTTCATCGAGGACAGCAGACCTTCTTCGGGTCGCCAGAAGCAGCACTGAAGGACCTGGAACAGCACCCAGAATGGGGAATTCGGCTTCCCTGCCTCTGGAAGCACGAACAGCATATCATCAGCTGGGAAGTCTGATGCGCAGCCTGCTTAATCCTGCCGATCCGCGTCCTCTGCTTCCGGTCATTGCCGTATGGGGGCTTATTACCTGGAAACTGGAACCGTTGGGACTTCTGGTTCTGTGTCTGACAGGCGGCGCTGCAACGCTCTTCAACCTGCTGGCAAAAGACTCCGGCATCAGACCTCGTACAGATTCCGGACAGCTACTCAAAATGGCTCGAGGAATGCTGCTGTTCTCTCTTGGGTGGTCCTGTGTGTTCTTCCTCTTATCTCTTATTGGTACGACCTCTCTGGAACAGGCGGCCGTCAATACCGGTACGCTGGCGCTGCGCCTGCTGACTGTGGCCACTCTTGGACTCTGCCTTGCGAGTACGGCTTCCCCGCGTGTACTCTCTCTGGCGCTTGGCTGGTATCTGCGTCCAATCTTTGGGAAAAGGGTCTGGGAAGCGGCTCTGGCGCTTGGACTCATGATTCACTTTCTGCCTCTTGCACTCACAACGCTCAATCAGGCACGCGAATCCATACGCCTGCGCCTCCCCAATTGTCCCATACGCAAAAAAATCATTCTTGTCGTTTCCGTCACCCTGCGTCGGCTGACTCAAAAAAGCTGGGAACAGGCCATAGCTGTAGTCAGCCGCCATCTGGACAGACCGGAAGCATGGATACTCACGGCAAAACCAGCCATCCCTGCCATGCTCAAGGCATTTCTGCTCTGTATGGCTGCTTTTGGCCTGCTCCATGCGGACAGTCTTTGGTCCATGCTTCTGAACAGATATTCTGTTCTGTTGCAGGATATCGTGTAGTCAGAAAATGAAAAGGCGCGCTACCACAAGATAGCGCGCCTTCTGAGAGTCGGACACCCGGCGAACAACCGTTACCGTTGCTTCCTTTCGGACCTGGCGGGGTTGGCGGCGTCACCGCCGCCCGACTCTCCTGCAGGTCTTTCTGATAACGGTTCGGACAGATTCTGTCAATGTACACAAAAAGGCTGGCGCCGGCGACACGGATCTGCCCTGCTCTCGACCATCAGGCGTAACGAATCAATTCAAAAAGTTTTTTCCGTTGGGTAATGGTAATATGGTAATACTGATTCTGCGGAATATAGGTATATGGTACATCATTGGGACGCTGAAACAAAAAGAGTGAGAGCAAGGTCCTGTTGATGGCCTGATGGCCGACAATCATCAGCGTCCCCTCTCCTGCGAGGAAAAGAGCCCGGCGCAATCCTCTGGCAACGCGGTCCTTGAGCATGGCATAGCTTTCCCCATGCGGATAGATATAGGTATATTTGTTACGGGCACGGGCCTCATATTCCAGAGGCATCAAATCCCGCACATCGGCATAGCACATTCCTTCACAGACACCAGCGTCTATCTCGTCAAACTCGGGAAAGGCCATATTTATGCAGTCTGGACGCGACTCCAGCAATGGCGCTGCAGTCTGTGCAGAGCGTAATTTGGTCGATGTAAAAATATAGGGCAGTTCTATCCCCATGAAATGCTGAGCCAGCCTGGAAGCCTGCTCCAGACCCTTATTCGTGAGCGGGGGATCTCCGCCCAGTCTGTTTTCCCTGTTGTATTCGGTCTCTCCATGGCGCACGAGATACAGATCCTGTACCCAACGGGAGGCTACAATATCGCGAATGGCCGCATAATAGGGCAGATCATTACTTGGCGCCTCATCCTGGATACAGCTGTCCACAGCATCTACTCGTATCCAGCAACGCTCCCGACGAACGGGCTCATATACACTCTCATAGTATTCAATGCGCTTACGGAAATTTGCCAAGGCCTCTTCCTGAGACAGTCCAGCAAACTCCGGCAATTTTGTCTTGCGCAGTATGGAGGCATCCAGCAGGACGGGATCATCGTTGACACATTCCACAAAGAGAATGGGACGATCCTGCAAATGTTCTGCCAGAGCATTCCGTTGGGCGACACTTCCATTGGTTGCGTC
>CAMLXE010000157.1 GCA_946490455.1 uncultured Desulfovibrio sp.
CAACCGGGGCGAAATTGCTGTACGCATTGTGCAGGCCTGTCGCAAGCTGGGCCTCGCTTTTGTCTGCATTCATACGGCCGACGATGTGGATTCCGGCCATGTCCGTATCGCAAAGGAATTTGGTGGGGAAAAATCCCTGTATCAGGTTTCTTCCTATCATGATGCCAATGAAATTCTTTCCGTCGCCGATGATTCGGGGGCTACTGCCATCCATCCCGGTTACGGATTCTTTGCGGAAGATTTTCGCTTTGCCCGCCGAGTCACAACCCGCGAGCGCAAGCTGGTCTTCATTGGACCTTCCTGGCGTGTCATTCGTGACCTTGGCGACAAGATCAACACAAAGCGTCTTGCCCGCAGTCTTGGAGTCCCCACGGTTCCCGGTTCCGACCGCCCGATCTATGATGAAATGGAAGCGGAAAAGGTCGCCCGGAACCTCTTTGACTTTCAGCTCCAGCAGGGCATTTCCAGACCTCTCGTTCTGGTCAAGGCTTCCGCCGGTGGCGGCGGCATGGGTATCGAAGAAGT
This sequence comes from uncultured Desulfovibrio sp., assembly GCA_946490455.1. Taxonomy (GTDB): domain Bacteria; phylum Desulfobacterota; class Desulfovibrionia; order Desulfovibrionales; family Desulfovibrionaceae; genus Bilophila. The sequence continues at coordinate 526 of CAMLXE010000157.1, forward strand.
CTATGACATTGACCAGTTCAGATCCGTGTACAGAAGAATTCGCAACTATGCCCTGCGCCAGTTCAAGGATGAAGGGGTTCTGATCGAACAGCGGATCTGCGGGTTCAACCATCTGGAAGTCCAGATCGTTTCGGACCGATCGGGCAAGAATCCCGTCCACTTCGGAACGCGTAACTGTTCCATTCAGTCCACCGGCCTCCAGAAGCGTATTGAAGTTGCTCCCGGCTTCGACTCCTCCTCCATCAAATACAACTTTGATGCGGACAAGCTGCTTGAGGACATCACGAACCACTCCCTCGCCATGGCGCGCAAGGTCGGCTACGACAACGTGGGTACCTGGGAATGGATCGTTACCGAAGACGGCAGCCCCTTCCTCATGGAAGTGAATACCCGCATTCAGGTGGAAAACGGTGTTTCCGCCTGCATTGCCCGTGTCCGTGGTTCCAGGGATGTGGACCTCATTGCGGAACAGATCCGCATCGGCCTCGGTGAACCTCTGGGATACTCTCAGGAAGACATCACCTTTGAAGGCGTTGGAATCGAGTACCGTCTTATCGCGGAAGATCCTTCCAACCGGTTCACGCCGTGGGTTGGACGCATTGATGCCTTTGGCTGGCCGACGCACCCCTGGCTGACGCTCCATACGCACGTCCCCACAGAAGAACCCTATGAAATTCCAACAGAATTTGACCCCAACCTTGCTCTTGCCATTATCTGGGGAGAAAATCTGGAGCAGGCCAAGGCACGGGGTATTCAGTTCCTGGATGAACTCACCCTTCAGGGACAGAATCAGGCTGGCGAATTGAAGTCCAACATCAATTTCCTTCGGGCCAATACGGACCGAATTCTCCGCTTCTAGGCGGACTTACGGATAGAACATGGATATTGAAAAAAGAGCATACCGCCTGAAAGATCGCCTCAATTACATTCGCGAAATCTTTGCAGGAAAGCACGCTGAAACGATTGATCTGCTGAACAATCGCCTGAACGAATTCTTCCGGCGGGCAACGGAAGGTGTCCAGTCCGACCCGGAAAGCGAACTGAGCACGCTGGAAGAGCTGTTTGCCTTCATGGAACGCAAGCTTGAAGGTGAACTGCAGCCCATGGACAAGGTGCGCATTGTCCGCCATCCCCAGCGCATCTGCCTGCGTGACATTCTGGAAAATGTCTATGACAACTTTACCGAAATCGGCGGGCAGGAAGAACACAGCATTGACCCCGGAATGCTTATTGCCCGGGCAACCATTACCAGACGCCGTGGCAAGAAGACCTACGATCAGCTGATCATGGTCATCGGGCATGAAAAGGGACATGGCGAAGAATTCCGGAATGGCGGTTCCGTGAAGCCCTGGGGTAATTTCAAGGCCCTTCAGTACATGAAGGTTGCCGAAACCGAAGGCATTCCCATTCACACCTATGTGTTTACTCCCGGTTCCTTCCCCATTGAGGACACGCCGGGAGCTGCCCAGCAGATCGCCAAGAACCTGTATGAAATGGCCGGACTGACCGTGCCCATGGTAGCCGTTTTCTCCGAAGGCGGTTCCGGTGGTGCTGAAGCCATCTCTCTGGCGGACAGACGTCTCATGATGTCGCACGGCTACTATTCGGTTATCTCTCCGGAAGGTGCTGCCGCCATTGAGGGCCGTCTGCGGGGCGGTGGAGACCGCGCGACGCCCGAACTCATCGAATTCTGTGCCACCCAGCTGCACATCACCGCCGAAGATAACCTGAAGTTCGGCTATATTGACAAGATCATTCAGGAACCTCCGCTTGGCGCCCGCCCCTACCACTATGACTTCTTCCGGACTCTGCGTCAGGAAGTCATCCGGGCAACGGACGAGACCGTTCTGGCCGCCCGTGGCGGCATGTTCCGGGGAATGCTCATGCGGCGACTGAGCCGTGAGGGCATCAATCTTGATGAAATGTTTGTGCGCTGGCACCTCAGCCCCGGCGCCCGCAAACGGCTTGTGGAACGTCGGCAGAAGAAGTTCCTCAGGCTTTCCCGTAATGCCTGCGTTGACCGCCGTCCGTTCATGAACAAGCTGCGCAACAGTCTGCGTGAATCGTGGGGCAGCCTCTCTGCCCGGGTGAAATATACCCTCATCACCAAGCACCAGCGCAAGATCGGCTATATCATGGAGGAAATGACCTCCGAGCTGCATCTGCTCAAAACCCGTCTGAAGGCTCCGTTCTGTCGTATCCGCGTCGAACGGCCCAAAATCCAGCCTGAGACGGTCAAGGAACTGACAACCCTGTCCGATTGGGATGAAACGGAATCCAGAAAGGGCAAATGGGCCTATGTCAGCCCGCGGGCACAGCAGGACCGGGCCATCACCTGCCCCAACGCTGCCACGCACGGCTGCCTCGACCTCTGGGCTCCGGATCTGTATGGCGAATTTGCCGGTGTCTGCACCTGGTGCGGCCATCACTTCCCCATGGAATATCAGTGGTTTGTCAAAAACGTCTTTGATGAAGACTCGGTACGCGAATTCAACACCGAAGTGGAAGCAGGCAATCCGCTCAACTTTGAAGGCTTTGACGTTCGCCTTGCACAGGCTCGCGAAAAGACAAAGCTGAAAAGCAGCTGTATCACCTTTGAAGCCCGTCTTCAGGGGATAAAGATGATTGTTGCCATGTTTGTTGCTCCATTCCGGGGTGGCTCGGTGGGTGCGGCCGAAGGGACAAAGTTTGTTGAAGCGGCTGAACGGGCTATGAAAAAGCGTTACCCCTTCCTTGCCTATGTGCATGGAACGGCAGGTATCCGCATTCAGGAAGGCACCAATGGTGTTATCCAGATGCCGCGCTGCACGGTTGCTGTCCGGCGTTACATCAATGCAGGCGGTCTCTATACGGTTCTTTATGATACCAAGTCCTATGCCGGACCTGTGGCGAGCTTCCTTGGCTGCTCTCCCTATCAGTATGCCATGCGCTCATCCGATATCGGCTTTGCCGGCCCCGGAGTTATCAAGGAAACGACCGGCATGGATGTAGAACCTCATTATCACAGCGCATACAAGGCACTTGCCCGGGGTCATATTCAGGGCGTCTGGGATCGCCGTGAGGCCAGAGCCAACCTGCATCAGGTGCTTCTGACCATGGGCGGACGCAATCTGTACTACCGCTGACCTGCCGCCGCCCGGTGTCAGCACCGGACGGCACCTAGCAACCCTTGTGTAAAAGAGAGTCAACCATGCTTGATGTTACAAGCCTTCTGGATGAAATAAAGGCGTCCCCCTACGAAGAGCTCGATATTGTCGCACCGCATACCGGAGTGGTGAGCTTTGGCTCGCTCAAGGTAAACGACAGAGTAACGGGCCCCTACGGGTCCTGGAAGGAAAAACCGGGAACCCTCCTTGCCACCATTACGCGTGAGCGCAACCCAAAGCCGATTACAGCCACGCAGAAAGGGGTCGTCTCTGCCATTCATTCCGAACTGGAAGGCAAGTTTGTCGATGCGGGGACACCGCTCATAACCGTTCGCCACTTTCTTTCCAAAGAGGAAGTCCTGCAGATCATTCTCAAGCAGGCACTGCACCTGTTCACCGCACCTGAACGGGCCAAGTACTACTTTGTCCCGCAGATCGACACGAAGGTGAAGGTCTCCGGCTGCCGCTCCGTTTCCGTCTATGAAGGAATGGAACTTTTCATCGTATCCAGAATGAAGCGCGAAACGCCGCTGTACTACACGGGTCCGGACGGTGTTATCTATACGGTCTATTTCAATCATAACGAGAACGTCGATGCAGGCGAACCGCTGATTGGGATCTGTCCTCCTGATCAGCTTCAGCAGATTGAAGATGTCGTTCTCAAAGTCCAGATGGAATGGCAGGAGCAGGAATAACATGGGCAAACTTCTACAGATTCGTGTCAGCGCCTGGACGTACAGAGAAGAGGATGTGCCCGAAGTCTGGCCCGGTCTGGCCCATCTGGCCTGGCCTCGCCCTCTCTACCCGGGAGAAAAACGGGGAGTTCTGGAACTTGCCGGAGCCCTGGAAACGGAATGCTCCTTTGCCGGCTGGGACAAGGATATCAAAGAACGGCTCCAGCCCGGCATTACCAGAGTAGCACAGCTGAAAGCGCAGCTTGAACAGGCACTTGCAGACTGGGAACCACGGGAAGCCAACCGTTTGAGTGACTCTCTGGAAGATGCACTGACCGAACTGGAGCGCAATGCCCCACGCCCCTGAAGGAGTAAGGAACAGAAACTATGCTTAACAAAGTCATGATCATCGGCAGACTGGGCAGAGACCCCGAACTGCGGTACACCCAGACCGGCAGCCCCATCTGCACTCTGAATATTGCAACGGATGAATCCTACACGGACCGTGACGGAAACCGGGTGGACCGGGCCGAATGGCATCGCGTGATTGTCTTTCAGCGCGCTGCCGAAAACTGCTCCCAGTATCTGACCAAGGGAAGTCTTGTCTATGTGGAAGGCAGCC
>CAMLXE010000158.1 GCA_946490455.1 uncultured Desulfovibrio sp.
GCTCACAAGGCTGCCGTAACCGGTGACACCGTTGGTGACCCCTACAAGGATACGGCCGGCCCCGCTGTCAACCCGATGATCAAGATCATCAACATCGTGGCTCTGCTGCTCCTGCAGGCTCTTGCCTAAGCCAGTCCTGCTGCAATGCATCATGAAGGGGACCCCGGTTTCGGGGTCCCCTTTTTGGTGGCTGCGGATCGGAGACAGGGCGCGCGAGCCTGTTTTTCCCGGAGCTGTCGTCTGCGCGACAAAATGAAAGCTGACCGGAGAATGGCACTCTGTATCAATCGGAGCTGTCACCTGTGTGGCGAAGAGGATGCGGGCAGGGCCCCCTTACGAACAGGGGAGGCTGCGGCGGCGATATGGAACTGGCCGGATTCTGTCGGCAATTGGGGCTGGCGGCCTTGCCTGCCACGGTGTATGGTTCTGTAACGCTCACAAACCGTATCCGTATTCCTGAAAAATCGCCTTCCATAGCATATATGGTTCTGCAAAGGCGGATGGAAAGGCGAGATGGACAGGCCGTTCAGGAGGGCATGGCCATGCCGGGGCCGAAAGCATGAAAACCGCTGTTGCGGCACCTGTTCTCTTTCGTTCGCTCGTGCTGTCTGGTGCAGGTCTGGCGGCGGACACCGACCGGCTGGAGAAGACCCTTGAGGAGGCCTTGGGTGACAAAGAGCGAATCTGCGCTGCCGTCAGGACGCTTGACCGGGAAATAGTCGCCCGTCCGGATGATGAGAGGCTGCGCAATCTGCGCATTGCGGGCCTACGGTTGTCTGTCCGGTTCGTATTCGGCCGGAGCGGATGTGGATTTTCCGGCAGCCCGGCATCCGGATTCCCCGGCCTTTCAGTTGCAAGAATGTATGCGGAAGCCACGGACGAAGCGCAGTCAGAAAACCGTCTCTGCTGTCTGCGCGTGGTCGAATGGTGCCGGGAGTCCGGCGAGGACAATGCCCAGTCCCACGAGTATCTGCTTGCGCTGCTGTCTGCGGATGCCCCGGAAGTGGAGGAGGCAAGGCAGCAGTTTCTCGCCGCGCTGGGCGATTCCTCCATGGAGCAGCGCGAAGGAAAGTCTGTCCCGGTTTGCGCGCGCCAGCCTTGTCAGGAAAATTGATGTCACGAATGGCCGTCACCCTTGCCCACGGTGGCAGCAGCCGGATGAACACGAGGAGAAATAGCCTATGCCGGACACACCGACACGCTGTACGTTGATCTTTGAACACGATCCCGAAGACTATCTGAACCCGGAACGGATCACCCGTATATGGGAAGCGTTGGGTGATATTCTGCCGGAAGGGCAGGTCCATCTGCACGTCACCCCGTGGTGCGATGATGGCCCTCCGTCCCATTCCCGCTATTTCCTGAAGGCCGGGTACACGGCATCGGGCGGACGCGTCCAGCTCGCCTCAAGCTCAGAAGCACGCCTCTATGCACCCTGGGAGCTTGAAGAACCCTTTCCGGCCCCGGCGCTCATGCTGAGCTTCCTGCCCGCTCCCGGCGCAGGCGGCAGCCTGGAAGAGACAGCGAAGCGTCTGGCCATGCGCCTTGGCGAAGCGGTGCAGTGGCGCGTGGTTCAGGACAGCACTTCTGAGCTTTTCATTCCGGGAGACGGATTCAGCGTGGTCATGCCGGTGGATACGGAGGCCGTCATCACTCCGGAAAAGGCCGCGCTGGCCTGGCGCTGGCTGGATGCCTTTCTTGAACAGGCACAACATCGGCGCTGGGATGGCGCTCCCTCCTCTCTGGAGACGCTTCCCGAAACGCATCGGGTGGCGAGAGTGCTGTGCCTTTCGTCCTCGCTCATGTGTTTCAGCGCTCCGGGCAGCGGTTTCATCTGTCCTCACTGCGGTGACAGTCCGGATGACGAAGCCGTCATGGAGGCGCTTGGCGAAGCCTATGAAGACAATCCCGAAGCGCCGGATCTGAATATGGCCGTTCCCTGTTGCGGCGCCATTCTGCCTTTCAACGCGCTGGAGAATACCTGGCTTGGCTTTGGGCGGTTCAGTCTGCAATTTTATGGCGTTCCCTGCGAACAGGAAGACTTTGAAGCCCTGGGCGAGCTGCTGGGGCTTCCCTTCAGGCTCGTCCATGTCCATACCTGATGCGTTTGCCATGCAGAGGGAACCGGGGACAAATCGCCACCTGTTCCCTCTCCGGCAGGTTTTCCCCAGTGTCCCCAAAGATTGCTGCAACTGTATGGAAACATTATGAAAATGCCTTTGAATCCTGTAGGAGAGCGGTGGATTGAGAGGAATCGGGGAGCGTGCCCTGCCTGGAAAGCTCCGGATGCGGCAGGCTGCCCATGCCGCGACCTGCCGGTTTCGTAATGCGCGCGCCGAAGGGCAGTTCCGGACTGCCGAAGCGCTGCCGAATCGCCGGACAGCTCCGGACTGTCGAATCGCTGCCGAAGCGCCGGACCGGGGAATCAGGCCGGGAAAAGCAGCACGCTGACTTCGGTTCCTGCCTCCAGTCCTTCGAGATTGGCCGGAATCCGCAGCAGGCCGTGGGAATGGATCAGGGTTCGGAGCAGGCCGGATGGACCGGTGACGGGGATGGCCAGGCTTCCGGGAGCGGCATCGCAGGTCTGGTCCAGCCGAACGCGGATATAGTCTTCCCGGCCCTGTTTTGAGGCCACGTTGCGGCTGAGGATGGCTCTGCGCGAGGGCCACAGGGTCTGGTCGAAGGGACCGCCTGCCGAAGGGGAGCGGAGCGAGGCGCCGCTCAGATGCTGGATAAAGGGCAGACCGAGAACGAACATGACCACCTGCGCGGAGGCCACCTGTCCGGGCAGGCCCCAGATGAAGGCAGAACCGCGTCTGGCGAGAATCAGCGGCTTTCCCGGACTGAGGGCCACGCCGTGACAGAGAATCTCCATGCCGGGAATGCGCTGGAGGGCCGTGAGCGTGAGATCTCTGGTCCCGGCGGAGCTGCCGCCGGAAAGGAGGAGCACATCGGCCGGTTCCCGGGAGGAGGATGGTTCCAGTTCTTCGAGCATGGCGGCGACGAGCCGGTCCAAATCGTCGGGAATGATGCCGCCGAGGCGTACATCGGCCCTGCCGGAAAGCATGGTGGCGATGGCGAGGCTGTTGACGTCCCGGATCTGACCGGCCTCGGGATGCGGGGTGCGGGGCGGGACCAGTTCGTCCCCGGTGGAGAGCAGGGTCACTCGCGGCCGCCGGATGACAGGCACTTCGGTAATGCCGAGAGCCGCCAGCAGCCCGGTTTCCTGCGCCCGCAGGAGGGTTCCGGCCGGCAGGGCCACGTCGCCGGAGCGGACGTCGTCTCCTTTGCAGAGCACATGCTCGCCGGGAAAGGTGGAGCGGTAGAGTTCCACGGTCTCCGCACCGAGCCTTTTGCTCTGTTCCACCATGACAACCGCATCCGCACCTTCCGGGAGAAAGCCCCCTGTGGCGATTTCCGCACAGTATCCGGCGTCAAGGGCAAAGGCAGGGGGAACATTGACCGGAATGCGGCCGCGGCATTCCAGCCATACGGGATTGAACTCCGAAGCGCCGAACAGGTCTTCGGAGCGCACGGCATAGCCGTCCATGGCCGAACGGTCGGCAGGCGGCAGGTCTTCTCCGGCCGGAATATCGGAAGCCAGTACGGCCATGCCGCCACGCAGGACAAGCTCCTCCAGCGGGCAGGTGACGGCAGGGAGGGGCGGTACGGAAAGCAGACGCGCCACGACATCGCTTACGGAAAGGACAGTGAGAAAGGACTGATGCATGATGCCTCGATGCCTGCCGTCCGGAAGGGCGGACATGCGGTTTGTCTGCGAGGCTTCCTGCCGGCACAGACGGTCAGTAAAGGGCGCCTTCGGTCTTGCTCCGGAAAGGCGTTTCTGCCGCCTTCTTCCTGTGCGGCATTCTTCGCAGCCTACCGCCGGAAAGGGCTTTCGGCAACCGTTCCGGAGAGGCCGGGAGCGCAGCTCGCAGGGGTGCCATGCGCAGTGAAGGAACGGCCGTTTCTGAGCCAGGAAGGCCGTCTCCTGCCGCTGTTTCGCTCTTGCCCGCTCCTGCCGTGCCCTGTACGGCTTTCCGGATGGCTTTTTCCATGACGAGACGCCGCGCGTAATCGGTACCCGTACCGGCAGCACGGGTGCGGCGAGCTGCCCGGTTTCCGGACAGTGGAACTGAGGCAGCATGGGCGTCCGGGGCATGACGCGGGCCTTTCCCTGAAGAAACCTTGCCTGAGCAGGCCTCTCCTGAAGGGGGTTGCCCTGAACCTGCCTTTTCTGAAGCAATCTGTCCTGAAGAGAGCTTTTTTGCGCTGCTTTCTCCGAACAGGGTGCCGAACAGAGTTTCCCCGACCGGCCTTTCCCGGAGCCGAATCGTGCCGGAGCCGGTTTTCACGGAGCCGGATTTCCGGAGCCTTTTTTGCAGGGTCGGTTTTTCTGGAATCGGTCTCCCGGAACTGTTTTGCCCCGGACTGGGCTTTTTTACGGACTCGGCTGGCCGAGTGTTTCCGGCTTCCCCGCGCCGGTGTTCCCGGAACTGGCCGCAAACGATCTGGCACTGCCGTGAGCCGGAGGAAGACCGCCTGTCCGGCCCAGTACATTATAAAGAGCCCTGGCTTTGCCCTCAAAAAGAGGAGGGACAGCCTGTCCTGCCCATCACTGTCCGGCCCATTACTGTCCTGCCGGATGCTTGGCCGCGATAACTGCCTGTTCGGTCATGCGGTTCAGGAAGGCGGGCAGCTGGGCAGCCGAAATATGGAGCGAAAGCTGTCCGTTGGTCGAGGCGAGGGGCAGGGGACCGATGCTGTTCAGAAAGTCGGCAAGATGCCTGCGGACACGGGAACTGTCGGCGGTGGAGAAGAGGTAGCCGCCCTGACCGTCTCTGGCGATATGCCACTCCTGCCGGGTGCCGTTCAGCTGGATGTGTCTGAGCTGCACGTCTCCGGAGGGCGAGGTCATCCGGGTGGGGGAGGTCAGCTTTTCCAGCATGTCAAGGGCT
>CAMLXE010000159.1 GCA_946490455.1 uncultured Desulfovibrio sp.
TGCCGCCTCTGCGACAATCCTACGACGGCATGTCACCGGACGAGATCATTGCGCTCAACGGTCGTCTGGGAAGCTGCACGGCCTTTGCCAACTATCTCGGTCTTCCGGCCCTGTCCCTGCCCGTGCCCCTGCCCGACGGCCGGAGCCTTGGTATCCAGATTGTCGGAAGACCCAACGAAGACGCCCGTGTTCTGCAGCTGGCATGTCTGCTTGAACAGACCCTGGCCTGACCTGTCCCCATTAGGGGACATGCCCTACGAAGAAGAGGAGAAACTCACATGAACAACACTGTCGCTTTCAAGGTTGCCTCTGTACTGAAATCATGCGGAATGGAAAAATTCTTTATGCTCACCGGAGGCGACCAGCCCCTGTGGATTGCCCTGCACGAACACGGCATTCAGATGGTTGTGGGACACAGCGAAGCCAGCGCGGTCTATATGGCCGATGGCTATGCCCGCGCAACCGGACGCCCGGCCGTGACCTACGGTCAGGCAGGACCGGGCGCGGCCAACGTGGCCGCAGCCCTGGCCGACGCCTTCTGGGCCCAGTCTCCCGTTCTGGCCATCACGGGCGCCACGGCCAGCGGCATGCGCCACGCCAACGAATATCAGGCCCTTGATCAGGACATCATGTTTCTGCCGGTCACCCGCTGGAGCGGACGCTGCGAAAATCCTGAACAGGCCGCCCAACTTGTACGCCATGCCCTGCAGATGACCACGGCCGGCGAACCCGGTCCCACCCACATCGACATTCCCAAGGACTTTTTTGCACGGGAAACCTCAGAATTCGTTCCCGAAATCCCACTTCCCGAAATCCGTCCCCTCCATGCCGTGGACGAAACACAGGCCCACGCCATACTCGACCAGCTCGATGCTGCGAAGAAACCGGTCATCTTCGTGGGCGAGGGAGTCAACTTTGCCGGAGCCTACAGCGAACTGGCCGAATTCTCTTCCCGCATGGGCATTCCCATGGTTGCCAGCATGGGCGGAAAGCCGGCCATTATGGCCTCCCATCCCAATTTTATGGGGGTTGTGGGACGCTATTCCTCCTGCGTTGCCAACGCCATCCTTGCCGAAGCCGATACCGTGCTGGTTCTGGGTTCCCGCCTTGGCGGTCTGGCCACCAACGGCTACACCATTCCCTCGCGTCGGGCCCGGATTCTGCAGGTGGATCACAGCCCTTCCGCCCTCGCCAATCCCTATTTCCCCGACACCTGCCTTCTTGCCGACCTCCGGGCCGCGCTCAAGGTTTTCCTCCAGGCCGCACCCCGCAACACCACGGTTTCGCCCTGGCTTGAAACATGTCATGCCCGGCGGGCAACCTGGCTTTCCAATGTACGCAGTGCAACAGAGTCCGCATCCGAAGCCGACGGCATCTCGCCCATGACCGTCATGGCGGCCCTCGAACCCTACAGCCAGGACATAACCCTTGTGGCCGATACGGGCTACATGGCCGCCTGGACAGGCGTTCTCTATCCCATTGCCCGCCCGAACAGCTTCTTCCGGGCCACCGGTTCCCTTGGCTGGACCCTGCCCGCCTCCTTGGGCGTCCAGATGGCCAGACAGGAAAAGGTGGTCTGCATCACGGGCGATGGCGGAGCAGGCTATCATATTGGCGACATCGAAACGGCCGTGCGCTACAGACTGCCCGTTGTCATCATGATTCTGAACAACAACTGCCTTGCCTTCGAATACCACGAACAGAAATACCGCTGGAAGGGGCAGGTCATTGCCGAAGCCAACAACTTCACCGCCGTCGACTATGCGGCCGTGGCCAGAGCCCTTGGCGCCCATGGCGAACGGGTGATGGACGGCACCGGCATGCGGGATGCCCTGAAAAATGCCCTGCTTCGCGAAGGGCCCACGATTATCGAAGTGGTCACCGATCCGGAAGCCTATCCTCCTGTCACCAACTTTGAAGGCGTCATGACTCGCTCAATCTAAGGGTAAACCGGCCGCCGGACAGAGAACCAATATGTTCGGACACAGCCTGCTTTTCTCCCCTACCTCCTGCCACGGGAACACGAGGGTTCCCGGGCAGGGTATATCGGGAGAACAGAATCACAACCATGCTGGAAGGTTCTCCGCCTTTCTTGCCAAGGAAACACCTTGGAAGCCCGGAACAGCCCCACAAACGACTGTCGGAAACATCTTCCCACAATAATGCGGGGCTATCCTCACCCTGCCGGATAAAGGAAAAAACATGAACAGTTCCATTGTCCTGATCAATTCCATGAACTATATATTACCCGAACACGCGGACAAGGTAGTCGTGTCTGGTTCCCACGGTGGCCTCTACTGTGCGGCCAAGGCGGTCGGTCATAAGGTACGGGGGGTCATTCTTCATGATGCGGGTATCTGTCTGGACCATGCCGGAGTGGCTGTCCTCGATTTCTGTGAACCCTACCGCATTCCGGCTGCCGTTGTGGATTCCGACACGGCCCGTATTGGCGATGTGACACATACTTGGGAACACGGTCTTGTGAGCCTGTGTAACGGGGAGGCCAGCCGACTAGGAGTGCGACCCGGTATGACCTGTGCCGAAGCTGCGGAGCGCTTCACAGCGGCCACCCCGCAATGGGGTCCCGTAGAGGAAGTTGGCGAACATCGGCACGAATACGTACTCTCAGAAGGACTTGAACCAGTGGTCTGCATTGATTCCGCCTCGTTGATCCGGCCGGAGGACGAGGGGCGTATTGTGGTTACGGGCTCCCACGGGGGACTGATTGGTGGAAATCCGGCCAAAGCCATTAATGTTCCCGCCTGCTTTCTGGCCTTCAACGATGCCGGTTTCGGTTTTGAAAACGCCGGAACAGGAAGGCTTGAGCCCCTTGATTCCCGTGGTATTCCGGCCGTTCTTGTGGCGGCGGGAAGTGCCCGCATCGGGGACGGACTCTCCACCCTTCTTGATGGGGTCATTTCCGCCGTCAACCAATGTGCAGGCCAGGCAGGTTTCCAGAAAGGTCTTCCTCTGAAGGATACGCTCCGGGAATGGCAGCAGCGCCGCTGAAGATTCTGTCCAGAAGATTCTTCCTTCAAATCACCGGTTCGATAGAGTACCCCACTTCCGTATTCGTCCGGTAGGTCACTCCCTTCAGGGAGATACTTCCACCAATGGACTGTCAGAAAAAAGGCATTACCACTTCAATCGACAGTTCTTCGTCTTTTCTTGAAAAGACGAAGAACTGTTCTTTTTACCAACCGCACTTCACGATCATCAAAAAATCTACAATGTCCCTTTGAACAGTATTCTCCAGTTTCTGGAAGATTCGGAAAATACTGTTCTCGTGGATTGTGGTCGATTTCCGTTCACATTACCTGAACTGGAAGTCTCCTGGCCTGTTATGACCTCACCATCAAACTTCCAGGAAAGGCTTTCAAGAGGACTGGCAGTTCAAACTCTCAAGGCAGCTCTTGTACTTGGTATCCTCCAGAATGGCATCTGGAGTCTGAGAATTGGAATTGATCCAGAAAATCTTGTTTGCCTGATTGAAACCAAGAGAAGACAAATCTTTTTCCACAGAAAAAATATCATTGAGGATGGCCTGCTGATCCAGCCGCTGATCGGCAGCCTGCCCAACATCATGGCGTCCAACTGGTTCGAGGCGCTCAAGCGCGCCGCCGAGGGTCGCCGCCTGATGATTCTCGACACGTTGCGCCGGTTCCACATCGAGGAGGAGAACGCCAGCGGCCCCATGGCGCAGGTGATTGGCCGCATGGAGGCCATCGCCGCCGATACCGGGTGCTCTATCGTGTTCCTGCACCATGCCAGCAAGGGCGCGACCATGATGGGCGCAGGCGACCAGCAACAGGCCAGCCGGGGATCATCCGTGCTGGTGGATAACATCCGCTGGCAGTCCTACCTGTCCGGCATGACGGCCGCCGAGGCCGAGGAATGGGGTGTGGATGACTCACAGCGGCCCTATTTCGTGCGCTACGGCGTGAGCAAGGCCAACTATGGGGCACCGTTCAAAGACCGCTGGTTCAGGCGGCACGATGGCGGGGTGCTCAAGCCCGCCGTGCTGGAGAAGCAGCGCAAGAGCAAGGGGGTGCGCCGTGGTGAAGCCTAAGAACAAGCACAGCCTCAGCCACGTCCGGCACGACCCGGCGCACTGTCTGGCCCCCGGCCTGTTCCGCGCCCTCAAGCGGGGCGAGCGCAAGCGCAGCAAGCTGGACGTGACGTATGACTACGGCGACGGCAAGCGGATCGAGTTCAAGGGGCCGGAGCCGCTGGGGGCCGATGATCTGCGCATTTTGCAAGGGTTGGTCGCCATGGCCGGGCCTAATGGCCTAGTGCTTGGCCCGGAACCCAAGACCCCCGGCGGGCAGCAGCTACGGCTGTTCCTGGAACCCAAGTGGGAGGCCGTCACCGCTGATGCCATGGTGGTTAAGGGCAGCTATCGGGCGCTGGCCCGCGAGGTCGGCTATGCGGACATTGAGGATTCGAGGCCGATCAGGGAGTGCATCGAGCGCCTATGGACGGTCTCCATCATCGCCCAGAATGGCCGCAAGCGGCAGGGCTTCCGGCTGCTTGCCGAGTACGCCAGCGACGAGGCAGACGGGCACCTGTACGTGGCCCTGAACCCCTTAATTGCTCAGGCCGTCATGGGTGGCGGCCAGCATGTGCGCATTAGCATGGACGAGGTGCGAGCGCTGGACAGCGAAGCGGCCCGCCTGCTGCATCAGCGCCTGTGTGGCTGGATCGACCCCGGCAAGACCGGCAAGGCGTCCATAGACACCTTGTGCAGCTATGTCTGGCCGTCAGAAGCAAGCTCCTCAGCCATGCGCAAGCGTCGCCAGCGGGTGCGGGAGGCACTGCCAGAGCTGGAGGCGCTGGGTTGGTCGGTGGTCGAGTACGCCGCGGGCAAGTACGACATTACCCGGCCCAAGGCGGCAGGCTGACCCCCCGTACTAACTGTCACGCCCCCTGCAATAACAGTCACGAAC
>CAMLXE010000160.1 GCA_946490455.1 uncultured Desulfovibrio sp.
CTGTCCCCAGAGGAAAAGCGGCGCAGGGAGCCTCAAGAACTGCCTTCAAATGGAGTTCTTCAGGATGGTAGGGAGCAATCCACGGAGCGAGCAGGGCGGCACCCGACATGATGACAACAATGGCAAGTCCAAGCCACAGCATGCCTCTTCGGGAAAGCCTGTGTACCAGAAAACGACAGACGCTGTTGACAGGGCCAGGGAGTGACAGACGTTTCATTCTCGATTCCCCTGAGCGCGAATGCGCGGATCAGCAAGCCCGTAGCAGATATCGGCCAGCATGTTGCCCAGCAGAGTCAGAATGGCCCCCAGAACAAGATTTCCCATAATCAATGGGTAGTCCCGCGCCATGACTGCGGTATAAAAAAGCTGCCCAAGGCCGGGGAGGGCAAAGATGGTCTCAATAATGACACTGCCTCCGATCAGTCCGGGGACCGACAGGCCAAGCAGGGTAATGACGGGGAGCAGGGCATTCCGAAGTGCATGACGAAAAATGACGGTATGGGCAGGAATCCCCTTTGCTCTGGCCGTAACGATATAGTCCTGCCGCAGGACTTCCAGCATGGAGGAACGCATGAAACGTGACATGCCCGCTATGCTTCCGACCGTAATAACCGTGACGGGCAAGACCAGATGGCTCGCAATATCGGTCACCTTTCCCCAGAAGGACAGGGCAGGGTAGTCCAGAGAAACGAGACCGGAGAGCGGAAACCATTGATGCTCAAGTCCCGTGTACAGCATGAGGAGCAGCGCAAGCCAGAAACCGGGCATGGCAAATCCAATGAAAACAAGAACCGTCATGCCCCTGTCAAAAAGAGAGCCCTGTTTCCAGGCAGACAGGACACCAATGGGAACAGCAATCAGCAGGGTAAGAATCAGGGACGCGACATTGATTCCTATGGTAAGGGGCAGTCTTTCGGAAATCTTTTCCATGACGGGGCGGGCATCGCTGGACATGGAATTGCCGAAGTCAAGCTGCACCACCCGGGAAAGCCAGTCCCAGTACTGAACATAGAGAGGACGATCAATGCCATAAAGCGCTTCCAGACGGGCACGCGAGGCTTCTCCCGCCAGAGGATTCAATGTTGTCTGCAAGTCGGTGGGAGAACCGGGGGCCAGATGAATAACCACAAAACTGACCAGAGTAATTCCCCACAGGACGAGCAACATCCACAGGGTCTTGCGTATCAGGCGAACTGCAAGTTTCCGCATTGGCGCTTGCTCCATGCCTCCTCCCATCAGTTTCCGGTCATCCAGGTTGCCATTTCCTGTGCCTCCGCATCCCAGCGCGGCGAAAGTCTGACTTCAAGAAACATGGCATAGCTGGCATCCAGAAGATCCAGACAGGCCTCCATCAGGTACAGCTTTTCCAGAAAGATGGCATCCGGGTCGTCATCCTTTTCATGCTCGACACGCGGAGTTCGAAAACTTCCCAGGGAAAAGTCTTCCGCCTTGAGCGTGGTCTGCCATGCCAGATCTTCCTTTTCAAAGCGAACCAGCGCACGCGTGACCTTTTTCCCCGTTTGCAGGCCAAGCCGGACTTCGCGCAGCTGTGACAGAGACCCTGAAACTGAAGCCGTTTCCAGGAGTTCCCCTTCACCTCCCTGAACAACAATGCGCTGCTCAAGAGAGATGGTAAAGGGCTGTCCTTCCTTGCTCACAAAGCCCAGAGGCTGGGTCTCGGAACGAAACCAGAGCCAGGTCAAAAATTCCTGCCCAAGAACCATGTCGGTTGTCTGGCCGAGGTAGGGATCTTTCATATCTATCCTCTAATATTATACAAAGCGTGTAGGTTCAAGTGTGTCCAGAAGGGCAGACTGCGATTCATTCAGCATGGATGCGGCCAGCGCGTAGGGGGTCAGTGGTTCCAGATGCAAATCAAATGTCAATGTAAAATGATTCATAAAAAGTTCAATGAGTTTTGATTGCGTGGATGCCAGATACACGATGTTGCTGTCCGTATTCCAGACGACATCAAAAACGGCAGGTATGGGAAGGAAATGGTTCATCAGGCGCAGCTTGTCCTGTTCCTGAAGCTCCTTTTTACGCTCCCGTGAAATAAATTTTTTGCCAACTTCCTGAATTCGCTTTTCTTCTTCACGAATGGCCACGGTGACGTGCTTTTTCAGAACAGCCGGAGGAATCCGCCGTGTATCCAGTCTGAGCGCAAAGGCCAGATACGCGCCTTTTTCGGGCGGCGCCGACTGCCATTCGGAATCGAGCATATCTTCAAAGGAAACCCAACCCCAGGCCCGTTCTTCCGGGATGTCATCAATGCCCTGAAAGGCAAATTGCTTGAGTTTTGCAGGAATATCCATCCACAGTTCCTGCGGAACAGGATCGGCAATCCGAAATCGTGTAAAGCTGCAGCTGGTTCCAAGGAGCCCCATATCTGTATCCTCAATGCTAGAATTTTGAGCGTCATTGTTACGTCAGGAGCCATACGGTGGCAAGCTGCGTTTTGTCCCATAATGTAAATTATGTAAACTTTTGTTTCTGAATGTCCTCTATCCAGAAAGACTCACCTTGTTTTGTCCATATCGGGACTGCCCACCGGAGTGAGACAGACAAAACTGGCCGCGCCTCCCAGCATGACTTCTCGAAGCCGAGGAATCTGCCGGGCCCGAAAAAGAAGGCCTTCAAGACCTCCAGATTGCATAAAGTCTCGATACGCTTCAAAATGACTTCCCGTCATTTCAAGCAGACAACAGGCGGCATACGCAGGATAGTCCAAATTTCGTTCAGGCGTTCTGTATTCAAGGATGGCCAGTTTTTTCCCCAGAGACAGACAGATGGAAAGAACATCCCCTGCTCTCTTGCCGAGCTGATGCAAAAAAAGAGGGAAAAACAGCAGACCACAGGCTGACTCTCCCCGAAGAACCGTTTCCAGTTGCGACACTGTTCTTATGGACAGCCAGTCATCAATCTGGTTCGCTGCACAATACGCTGCGATCCTCTTTTCTGCCAGAATCGCTATTTTCCTACAGATCATGAAGAATCCTGTCCCGTACGGCATAGAGATAGGTACAGACTGCCGTAAAGGGTTCCTTTTGAGGGAGACCGTTCAGAACTGCTTCCAGCCAGCCGGAATGAAGGAAGGAAAGGCGTGCGGTCCGGAAATGCAGATCCCGTAGCCATGACCCAAGCAACATGCGAAAATCATTTACATATTCCAATTCGGTATAGCCAGGTATCTTCCCGGAAAGTATGGTGTCCACGATTCTCTGGGACCAACCTTCAGGTTCATTCCGGACATGCAGCACAACATCTTCGGAAGGAACCGTTTCGTTGAGATACCGGGCCATGATACGCATGATGTCGAGCTTGTCCGCATCACGGACGACCTGAGTCACAAGACGCACTTCTGGAGGAAGCGCTGCCGGCAGACAATACCGGTTGTGCATACCTACGGCAGCAAGGACCAGCCGCTGCACAGGGAGCGATTCGTCCTTCAGGAACCCGCTTCTTTTGATGAGCTGCACGCCAAGCAACCCGTGATTTTTTGAATGGGCATCGCTGAAGGTTTTCCAGGTGGCATATTGTGGAAATCTTCCCACATCATGGTAAAGTGCAGCCAGAAGAGCTGCCCTGCCCTGCTCTCCGCCTATCTTTTCCTGTCTGACAATATTCTGGGCGTGTTCGAGAACGGCATAGGTATGTTCGCGCTTCAGCTGAAGCATGGGGGCTGGATGAAGGGCAAGCCATTCCTCGGCGAACTGTTCAAATTGCTGCCTGTGCCCGGCTATGGTATTCCATGAATCACACATGATTCGACCCTGTTTATCAAAAATGGTTTTGCACCATACAGTATCTTCATCCAAATCAGGCCGCAAGCCGTCTCTTTTCAGCAGGAATCGACAGTCCCCTTGAGGTCGGCTGCTGATTTGGCTATTCTCGACCCTCCGCCGATGTTCCGGCCCCCACCTCTCCGGAGATTCTCTTCATGTCCGAATTTGTTCATCTGCATTGTCATACGGAATACAGTCTGCTTGATGGAGCCATTCGCCTCAATGACCTGTGTGCCAGGGCCGTCGATTTTGGCATGCCCGCAGCAGCCATCACGGATCACGGCAATATGTATGGTGCCGCCTATTTCTATACGACCTGCAAGGATTATGGCATCAAGCCCATCATCGGGTGTGAAGTCTATGTGGCCCATGATCATCGGGACAAGGAATCCGAGCTGTCCCGGGTACGGCACCACCTCATCCTGCTGGCCAAGGACAATGAAGGCTACCACAATCTTGTCCGGCTGGTTTCACGGGGATTCATAGATGGCTTCCACTACAAGCCTCGTGTGGACAAGAAACTTCTGCGTCAGTACAGCGAAGGCATCATTGCCCTTTCGGCCTGCATAGCCGGCGAAATTCCAAGGACGCTGCTTGGCCATAACAGACTGCTCGAACATGGTGGAACCTTTGACGACGCCATCAATCTGACCAGAGAATATGCCGATATCTATAAGGATCGCTTTTATCTTGAGGTCCAGTCAAATACCCTGCCCGATCAGGCACGCCTGAACGACAGACTTATCGAGCTTGCAGCGCATACGGGTATTCCTCTGGTCGCCACCAATGACTGCCACTATCTTAATGCCGAAGATGTGGAAGCCCACGACGTTCTCCTGTGCATTCAGACACAGGCGAAAGTCAGCGATGCCAAGAGAATGCGCTTTGAAGCCAAGGACCTGTACTACAAGTCTTCGGAGGAAATGGAAAAGGCATTCTCCCATGTCCCCGAAGCCATCTCCAACACCGTACGCATTGCCGAAGAATGTCATGTGAAAATGGATTTCGGCAACCACTATTTCCCCGTGTATGAACTGCCTGAAGGCATGACGCTGAGTACGGAGTTTCAGCGGCTTGCGCGCGAGGGTCTGAAAAAGCGTCTGGAAATGCACCCGGACAGAGATACCATTGACCATCAGGCCTACTGGGA
>CAMLXE010000161.1 GCA_946490455.1 uncultured Desulfovibrio sp.
GCCACAAAAGATTCCAGATGAACCGGCCGCCGTATCCTTGTGTATCGGGCGCCGCCGGCTCTTAATCCGTTATGTTCGTCAAGGCGACGCTGTACATCCGTGGTAATACCACAGTACAGGGTATTGTCCGCACATCGGACAAGATAGACATACCACATAAAAAATGCTCTTTCCTTACCGCTGATTCCCGGAAACATTTCATGTGAACGTGAACATTCCGGTTCTCCCAGCACATGAGGCAATCTGCTTCATTCTTTCATTCTGTCGGAAAAGGCCGGCCACCCAGCTCTGTTCCTCCAGCAGAAGCATGCCGAGTCTCTGCCGCACGAGTTTCCACTGTTCCTCCAGAAAAGGCAATGGCTGAAATCTGCCCGAATGCCGGTCCCAAAGTATATCTGTCACCGACCGTTCCTCATTGAAAAAATAAGATGAAAGCAAACCTGAATACCCGATTCAAGCTTGACCGAAAAAGAGCCGCACCCTACACTCTATCCCTGTCCCCATCGTATGTTAACCAGCTATAAAACAGAGAGGCTTCCCCCCATGTCCAGATTCCAGAAAGGTATTCTGGCCCTTGTCATTGCATTGGTAGCCGTCATTGCCGTTGGCTATGCCGGAATGCGCTATCTTGAAAATTCTGTTGCCGAAGCCGTCCGGGCATGGGCTGCCAGCACCTCCGGCGATTTCCGGGTAAGTTTTGGAGACGTCCGGTATTCCTTCAAAGACAATACGCTTTTCCTCGACAAGTCGAATTTCACATACAAGAACATGGGAGAAACGACTGTTGTCAATGTTGATTCACTGCAAATACAGGGCATAGGCGATAGCTTTCTTGAACTGCTCAAGGATCCAAAAGCTCAGATCAAGGAGCCGGAATTTCTTGTGGCCAATGAACTCGTCGCCAAAGGTATAGATACCGAAACCGTGGAGCAAGGTCCCGGTGCTTCGGATACCTCCGTGGCGGCCCCGGCCATTTTCACCAAAGCCCATCTTGCCCAAAGAACAATTTCCAATATCCGCATGAAGACCGAACTGGGAAAAGAACTTTTCTCCAGTTCTGATCAGGATGTATTTCTGAAGGTTCTGTATGCTGTAGCCTATTCCAAGGGAACGGCTTCCGACTGTACCGTCACGATGAACTATGATCAGCAGCAGGCAGTCGTTACTGCGAAGAATTACACGGAAAGCAACGTAGGATACGGCAGAGTGGACAGCGTAAGTCTCAAGGAGATAGACCTGACCGTTGAAAATGCCAGTATCATGTCGCTTGATTCCATGACACTCAAGGACATGAATCTCCCCGCCATGCCCGTTATGCTCAAGATCATGGAGGCAGGCAATTCCCCTGAACAGCTCTCGGAGGCAGAAGCCCAAAAGCTGATCCGGGATTTCTTCACCTCAAGTGGCAGACCTCTGTGTGGCGAATTTGCCCTCAACGGTCTGAAGCTGTCCCTGCCTACGCTTGAGACCGTTTCGCTGGCCTCCTTCCGTATTGTCAACCCAAGCATCTCCCCCTTCGCCATGGACATTTCCATGGAACACCTTGTACTTCCCCTTACGCTCGACCCTCAGCTCCAGACACTGCGTCTCGCCGGATTCGAAAACATGGATCTGACGTCCACCCTGTCCTTTACGGCGCCAGATACATCCGATCGCTTCAAGGTGTCAGGGTCTCTGAATCTGGCTCAGGGAGGGACTCTGGACATGCTTCTTGAAGGCAACCTCTCAACGGAAGAATGGGAAAAATTTTCTGCGAATACGCAGACCCTTTTCGAGGACGATATGATCGGAGCCATGGGCGTATTTTTCCTTGAGAACATGAAAGTGATCAAAATGGAAATGGGGTATGCCGATGAAGGTCTGCTTCCCCGCAGTATCAAGCTGACCCAGCTTTTCATGGGACTGTCTCCCGAACAGAGTCTTGACCTTCTCCGTCAGCAGCTTTCTCTGATGGCACTGGACATGGGTGACAAGATTCCTGATGCAGAAGCCAAGCTGACCAGCTTTGTGGATCATCCCGGAGCCATACGTCTGAGTATCACCCCTTCAGAGCCTGCCAGCCTCGCAGAGTTTGAAACCGATCCCAACATCCCTGTTTCTCTTGACGTAACCCCGGGTCCCAAGTCTATCGAAGAGCTTGTGAAGGCTCTGCAATAAGCGGTATGCGTCCCACCAGTGGGACGCATGCCTCTCTTTTCCGACCCCATCGACCACCCTGCCCGCATGTTGCCCAGATTCGCTGCTTCTGATACACAGGCGGGTCAGGGTTTGTTCTTGCGTCAGTAACCGCCTATAGAGATATGGAGTCCAAGTCATGGCAAAAAAACCGACGCTCTCCCCGGAAGAAGCTCGTCGTGAAGCGCTGAAAACCGCCCTCGAAACCATCGAACGCAAGTTCGGCCAGGGTGCGGTCATGCGTCTGTCCGACGATGTACACGTCAAGGTCCCTGTCATTCCTACCGGGTCCATCGGCCTTGATCTGGCACTCGGCATTGGAGGCATACCGCGCGGTCGCGTCACGGAAATTTATGGTCCTGAATCTTCGGGCAAGACGACACTTACCCTGCACGTGATTGCCGAATGCCAGAAGCTCGGTGGTACGGCAGCCTTTGTCGATGCAGAACACGCTCTCGACATCAGCTATGCGAAACGACTGGGTGTCAAGACCGACGAACTTCTGATTTCCCAGCCTGACCACGGAGAGCAGGCTCTGGAAATCGCCGATATGCTGGTTCGGTCAGGGGCGGTCGATCTTGTGGTTATCGACTCTGTAGCAGCGCTTATTCCCCAGTCCGAACTGGAAGGAGCGATGGGAGAAACACAGGTCGGCGGTCATGCCCGTCTCATGTCCCATGCACTCAGAAAGCTCACGGGAACCATCCACAAATCCCGTACGGCAGTCATTTTCATCAACCAGATTCGCATGAAGATCGGTGTTACCGGATATGGAAGCCCGGAAACGACCACAGGTGGTAATGCCCTCAAGTTCTACTCCTCCGTACGCCTGGATATCCGCAAGGTTCAGACTCTCAAGGACAAGGAAGAAGCCTATGGTTCTCTGACCAGAGTCAAGGTGGTCAAAAACAAAATGGCGCCGCCCTTCCGTGAAGCCAAATTTGACATTATCTGGGGAACGGGGATCTCCCGTTCCGGCGAGATCATTGATCTCGGGGTCGAGGCAGGTATTGTGGACAAGAGCGGTGCATGGTTTGCCTTTGGCTCTGAAAAGCTGGGACAGGGCAAGGAAAAGGTTCGCGCACTGCTGGATGAGACTCCCGAATTGCGTGACGAAATAGAGGCCAGGCTTCTTGAACATCTGGGCATGAACGCAACAGCCTCCATTTCCAATGAAGAACCCCCTGCCCCCGTCGAGGAGCCAGATTCGACACTGCTCATGGATGCCCAGTCTCTGGACGACGAATATTGATTCAGCTTTCCGGCATGGCTCTGTCATGCCGGATTTTGCCAATAATCCAACCCGGCCCCCCAGGGTCCGGATGCGGCCATGCCGCCATCCCGCTTTCAGGAGTCCCTCATGCTCACCGCAAACGAAATACGCCGACGTTTTCTCGACTACTACAAAAAGAACAACCACACCGAGGTAGCCTCCTCTTCCCTGATCCCGCGGGATGACCCCTCGCTTCTGTTTACCAACGCCGGTATGGTTCAGTTCAAAAAGATCTTCCTGGGACAGGAAAAGCGCGCCTATTCCCGTGCCACCACTGCCCAGAAATGCCTGCGAGTCGGCGGCAAGCATAACGACCTCGATAACGTAGGACGTACAGCACGACATCATACCTTCTTTGAAATGCTCGGCAACTTTTCCTTTGGCGACTATTTCAAGGAAGATGCCATCCGCTTTGCCTGGGGCTTCATCACTGAAGAGCTGAAATTGCCCAAGGATAAGCTCTACATCACCATCTACAAGGATGATGATGAAGCCTTTGAGCTGTGGCAGAAGGTTGCCGGAGTGGCTCCGGAACGCATTTACCGTCTGGGAGAAAAGGACAATTTCTGGTCCATGGGAGACACTGGTCCCTGTGGTCCCTGCTCCGAAATCCACTACGATCAGGGCGAAGACATGGCCTGTGGTCCCAACTGCGGTATCGGTACCTGTGACTGCGACCGATTCCTCGAAATCTGGAACCTTGTCTTCATGCAGTATGATCAGCTGCCTTCCGGAGAACGGGTTCCCCTGCCCCGCCCCTCCATTGATACCGGAATGGGTCTGGAACGTATTGCAGCCATCTGTCAGGGAGTCCGCTCCAACTACGACTCCGATCTCTTTCAGGCTTTCATTCAGTATATGGCCGAACTGGCCGGAGTACACTATCACGACAACCCGGATACCGATACGGCCCTGCGCGTCATTGCCGACCACAGTCGGGCCATTGCCTTCATGATTGCCGATGGTATTCTGCCTTCCAATGAAGGACGTGGTTATGTCCTGCGTCGCCTGATTCGTCGTGCCTTCCGCTTTGGCCGCCTCATCGGCATGCAGGAACCTTTCCTGTTCAAGACAGCACTCAAGGTTGTGGAAGTCATGGGGGACCAATACCATGAACTGCGTGACCGTGCTGATTTCATGGCCCGTGTGACCAGAGAAGAGGAGGAGCGCTTCTCTACGACTCTCGATAAGGGCCTCGCCATGCTTGAAGAGGAAATGGCCCGTCTTTCCGAAACAGGCATGACCTCCATCCCCGGTGAAACTGTATTCAAGCTTTATGATACATTTGGTTTCCCCCTTGATATCGTTAACGACATTGCCGGAAAACGTGGATTCAGCGTGGATGAGGACGGGTTCAACGAACTGATGCGCGAACAGAAACAGAGAGCGCGCGCAGCCTGGAAGGGTTCCGGTGAAAAAGATATTGCCTCCCCCTTCCAGAGCCTGCTTGAAGACGGCCTGGA
>CAMLXE010000162.1 GCA_946490455.1 uncultured Desulfovibrio sp.
CGACTCTCTGCTTAAAAGGCAGATACTCTACCTACTGAGTTAACGTCCCGTTCCGGATTTGAATTGATACGCCAATGACTTTTGGGTGTCAAGATTTTTCCTGTATGTTCAGCATGGCTTCAGGAGTCGGCAGAACGACTGTTTTGCCCAAAAATCAGCCTCCGAGATAGGCGGCCTTGACCTTGGGGTCTTTCATGAGTTCCTTTCCCGGAGCTTCTGCCACAACGCGTCCGACTTCAAGAACGTATGCATAGTGTGCGATGGAGAGAGCTGCCAGAGCATTCTGTTCCACCAGAAGAACGGTTTTGCCTTCGGCATTGATTTTGAGAATGATATCGAAGATTTCCTTGACCAGAAGAGGAGCAAGTCCAAGGGATGGCTCATCAAGCATGATGAGGTCGGGCTGACTCATGAGGGCGCGTCCCACAGCGAGCATCTGCTGTTCGCCTCCGGAGAGTGTACCTCCCTTTTGCCAGCTGCGTTCCCGCAGACGAGGGAACAGGTTATAGACTCTTTCCATATCATATTCGATGCCTTCCTTATCATTACGGATATAGGCACCGAGCATGAGATTCTCTGCAACGGTCAGATGGGGAAGGATTCGACGGCCTTCAGGACTCATGGAAATGCCCTGACGAACCATATCTTCAGGAGGACGTTTCAGAAGCTGGCGTGGCGTTTCCTTTTTGCCGTCCTTGCTGACGGGGGTGTACAGAACTTCTCCCCGCACATCCTTGACCAGACCGGAAATAGACCGGATGACGCTGCTTTTCCCTGCACCATTGGCCCCGATCAGGGTGACAATCTGGCCGCGGGGGATGTGCATGTTGACTCCCTGCACAGCGTGAATGCCGCCGTAATGAACATGCAGGTCCTTGATTTCAAGCATGGTGTACATCCTCTCCGAGATAGGCTTCAATGACTTTGGGATCATTCTGGATGACGTCCGGTTCGCCCTCGGCAATGAGCTGTCCATACTCCAGAACCCAGATATACTGGCAGACACCCATGACAACTTTCATGTCATGTTCAATCAGAAGAATGGTGAGATCAAATTCATCTCTGATATGTTCAATGAAATGCATGAGTTCTGTACTTTCTTGCGGATTCATTCCTGCTGCTGGTTCGTCCAGAAGCAGAAAGTCCGGCTGCGTGGCCAGAGCACGCGCGATTTCCAGACGTCTCTGCGCACCGTAGGGGAGGCTGGACGCCTTCTCATGGATGTAGCTGTCGAGTGAGAGCTTATGGATAAGCTCAGTGGCTCGCTCACGCATTTCCCGTTCTTCGCGTATGGCCCAGGGGAGACTGAGCATGGGCATCCACCACTGTGACTTGCGACGGACATGACAGCCTACCATGACATTTTCCACAGCTGTTTCACTGCCAAACAGTCGGATATTCTGGAAGGTGCGGGCCATACCCGCCCTACAGATCCGATGAGGCTGGAATCCTTTGACATCCTTCCCCTTGAAGATGATCGACCCTTCCTGGGGAGTATAAAATCCGCTGATTACGTTGAAAACAGTCGTTTTCCCAGCTCCGTTGGGGCCAATAAGTCCGGTGATGGACCCTTTGGGAAAACGCATGCTCAGGTCGTTGACGGCCGTAATGCCACCGAAACGCATGGTGACATGCTGGACGTCGAGAATGGTGGGCGCTTCCGCCGTATTGTCCAGGAAGCTCATGTGCGTTTCCTCCGGGAGCAGAAATCAAAAATGGCATCCCATGTAAGTTCACGCATTCCCATAATGCCTTCACGCCGATAGAGGATAATGGCCAGAAGCACCAGGGAGAAGACCACCATGCGCATGCCGGGAATACCGGGAATTTCAAAGCCGGCGAATTCCAGAGGCTCTTCAACCACACGCAGCCATTCAAGCAGCACCGTGATGACCACACTGCCGAGAATGCTGCCGGTAATTGAGCCAAGACCTCCGGCTACGACGATCATAAGAACATTGAAGGTAAGCAGGAAGGTAAACATCTTGGGGTCAATGGTTGTCAGAAGATTGCCAAGCAGCGCTCCGCCGACACCGGCAAAGAAGGCGCCGATGCAGAAGGAAAGAACCTTGTAGCGGAATGTATCGACTCCCATAACCTTTGCAGCAATTTCGTCATCACGGATGGCTTTGAACAGATTGCCAAAGTTGCTGCCAAGCAGTTTCACAAAACAGTAAAGCGTCAGCAGAAGCCAGCCGTAGTTGACAAGCAGGGTGGCGTGACTCGGAATCCCCTTGATACCAAGAGAACCATTGGTGATGGGAGTGAGGTTGACGATAAGAACGCGAATGATTTCCGCAAAGCCCAGCGTCGCAATCCCGAGGTAGTCTCCACCCAGTCTGAGAACGGGGATGGCAATAAGGAGTCCAAAGATGGCGGCTACCAGTCCCCCAGCCAGTACAGAGACCCAGAAGGGCGTCTGAATCACGGAGAAGGGCCAGGCGATTTCTTCAAGAATCCACATCATTTCTTTTTGGTCTGGCGTCAGAATGCACAGCGCGGAAACATAGGCGCCAATGGCCATGAAGCCGGCATGGCCGAGAGAAAACATTCCGGTAAAGCCATAGATGAGATTCAGGGAAAGGGCGAGAATGGCGTTGACGGCAATCAGGTTCAGGATCTGAATCTTATAGCCGTCAAGTCCTGTTTCGGCCCAGAGCAGAAAGGCCGCAAGAATGGCAATGGCAACCAGATTGAGAATCAGGTTTCGCAGGGAGGTATTCATATCTTTTCCTCCGACTGCTGACCAAACAGTCCCGTTGGTTTGACCAGCAAAACCAGAACGAGGACGATGAAGGCAAAGGCATCACGATATCCGGAAAGACTGGGCAGGAAGGCCACGGTCATGATTTCAATGAAACCGAGCAGAAGACCTCCGAGCATTGCCCCCTGAATGGAGCCGATACCGCCAAGGACAGCGGCAATAAACGCCTTGAATCCCGGGAAGATACCCATGTAGGGATTGATCTGGGGATAGCGCAGGGCCCACATGATGCCCGATGCTGCGGCAAGAGCCGAACCAAGACCGAACGCCAGAGCAATAATCCGGTCAACCCGAACACCGAGCAGACGCGTCGTTTCAATATCCTTGGAGATGGCCCGCATGGCCAGACCTGGTCTGGTCCTGTAGATGATCCAGAGAAGGACCAGAACCAGCAGGAAGCTGACTACAGGGACAACGATTGTAATGGGGAGGAGCTTGAGACTTCCCAGAGCAATGGGGGTCATGAGCCAGTCTGGCTGATGTACGGGACGGGGAAGTCCGGTAAACAGCACTACGGACAGGCTTTCAATGAAAAATGAGATGGCAATGGCGCTGATGAGGGCCGAGATTCGGGGGGCATCCCGAAGAGGTCTGTAGGCAACACGGTCAACCAGAATCCCGACGGCACTTGCGGCAAGAATGGCCACTACAACGGCCACACCCCAGGGCAGGAAGAAAACGGTTGTTCCGTAGAAGACGAAATAGGCGCCCAGCATGAGAATATCGCCGTGGGCGAAGTTGATGAGACGGAGAATGCCGTAGACCATTGTGTAACCAATGGCGATCAGACCATAGAGAGACCCCAGGGTCAGGGCATTGAAAAAGTGCTGGAGAAACATGTCCAGGCTCATGATGCCTGCCTTGTTTGTGAGAAAATTGCTGAATATCACACGCTGGAGGATTCGGGAAACAGCGTGCGCAAGTCCATTTTCGGGGACAGCTGGCTTTGCTCCCCCGAACAACGGCACAGGGGGACAGATGTCCCCCTGTATTCTTAAGGCTTACTCGGCGACGGCATCTCCGATGTAGGCGCGCTTTCCATCGGAGTACTTGATGATACCGACAGGCATTTCAGCATCGTGGGATTCGTTGATGCTGAGAACGCCAAGAGCTGTAGGCAGGTTCTTGGTTGCGGCAAGAGCGGCGGTGAGGGCTTCGGTATCGGCCTTGCCGGCCCGCTTCAGAGCATCGATGATGATATTGTAGCAGTTGTAGCCGAGAGCAGAGTTCACGTTGGGATCCTTGTCGGGATAGGCCTTCTTCCAGGCATCCGTAAAGATCTGTGCTTCCTTGCTCATGTTGGGCATGTTCACGTCATAGGGGAACGTGGTGTGGAGGAAGCCTTCAACGGCCTTGCCACCGATTTTCAGGGTATCCGGATTGTCCATGGCATCAGCGCCCATGAGTACAAAGGTGGCGCCCAGTTCGCGGGCCTGCTTCATGATGATGGCGCCTTCAGCAAAGTATGCGGGCATGAACACGATGTCGGGCTTCTTGCTGATCAGTTCGGTAAGCTGAGCCGTAAAGTCCTGGTCACCGGAGCTGTACTTCATGTCGGCGACGATTTCTCCACCGGCCTTCTTGTAGGCACGCTTGAAGAAGGAGGAGAGCCCCACAGCGTAGTCATTGGCAACGTCGGTCAGAACGGCAGCCTTCTTGAAGCCGAGGGTCTTGTAGGCATAGGTTGCTGCGGCTGCTCCCTGATAGGGATCGATGAAGCAGGCGCGGAAATAATACTTTTTGCCCTGGGTTACCAGAGGGTTGGTGCAGGAAGTACCAATGCAGGGAACCTTGGCCCGTTCGGCAACTTCACCGCCGGCCATGGCCAGAGAAGAACCATAGGTACCAATAATGGCCAGAACCTTGTCGCGCTCGGTAAGACGCTTCACGGCGTTTGCGGCCTCAACCTTATCCGACTTGTTGTCCACGACAACAAGTTCAACGGGACGGTCAAGAACGGTTGGTGTAATTTGATGTGCAAGCTGGATACCTTCAAGTTCAAGCTGACCGCCGAAGGCGTTCTGTCCAGTCAGTGGCAGATAGACGCCGATCTTGATGGGGTCCGCGGCATGGGCGGAAAGGGCAAAGCCCGCCGTCATGGCCGCAAGGGCGACCGCACTCAAAATGGTGCCAAG
>CAMLXE010000163.1 GCA_946490455.1 uncultured Desulfovibrio sp.
TTATGAAAAGTCGCGCGGCCGCACGGGATGTGTCAAAAATTTTATCATGAACAACATATGGATTTTTTCAAAACATTACGCCAGATTATGCAATCTGTTTCAACACACTCGCAATCAGCATCAGTTTTTTGGGGCTTTGAGGCCGTGAATGTTGTTGGCAAGATCGGATGTTCAGACGGGATATGGCCGTTGTGAGGTGCTCCTCAGGAAAAGACGGAGACAACATGAATCTGGTCCATTCTTATTGAATTGCTTAATAATATTGTGTTACTTGTTGTTCTCTCATCAATATTCCGGCAATGCTCTATGAAGGTACGTTTTACCGAAACCTGTACTGCCCCTCTGCCTGCCATTGGAGCCGGTAAATTGACATTCCCGGAGATCCCTTCTAAAAAATCATCAGTCGATGATTTTTTAGAAGAAGGAATTTCCATGGTCATATCAACTCATGATCATTTCACCGGTCCCGGCTCGAAACTTCCCCGTTCCCAGCGGCTGTACCTTGCTGTTCTTCTCGGCATGATGGCGGCGTTTGGTCCGCTCTGTACAGACACCTATCTTCCATCATTGCCGGATCTGGCGACCGACCTCTCAATCTCCACGGCCATGACGCAGCTGACCATTACCTCCTGTCTGCTGGGGATGGCCCTTGGACAGATCTTTGTTGGCCCCATTTCCGACAATAAGGGACGCCGCTGGCCACTCTTTGTCTCGCTTGCCCTTTTTACGGCGGCCTCAATCCTGTGTACCCTTGCCAATTCCGGAAACGCCTTCATTATCCTGCGATTCGCCCAGGGACTTGGCGGCGCTGGCGGCATTGTCCTCTCAAGAGCCATTGCCTGTGATCTCTTTCGTGGCTCGGAACTGACAAGTTTCATGAGTCTTCTCATGTCCATTCAGGGTATCGCGCCCATTCTGGGGCCCATTGCAGGAGGTGTCATTGCCGGTCTGGGAAGCTGGAGACTTATTTTTGCAGCACTCACGCTCTTTGGGATTGTCCTGTTTCTTATGACCATCCGAGCCCTTCCAGAGACGCTGCCTGCGTACCAGAAGGGCAAGGGAAGCATCATGGCTTCCATTCGAGGCATGGGAGAGCTTTTTCGAGAAAAGGCATTTCTGTGCTATGCCGGGGTACAGGGATTCACCATGGCCGGTTTCTTTGGCTATGTGGCCTCCTCCCCCTTTATCATTCAGAATATCTATGGGCTTTCAGCTACAGCCTACAGCATCATTTTCGCCATCAATGCCTTCAGTATCATGCTGGCAGCCCTGATTACGGGACGGCTTTCACGGCATATCGGTGATGCCACATTGCTTCAGACCGGAGACATCCTGCGTTGTCTGGCCTGCATGGGCACTCTGGTCATCACCATATGGACTCCAGAATCCCCTCTGCCTCTTCTGGCAGCCATTTTCTGTATGGTTGCGCTTCAGGGTGTAACGCTTACTGCCAGTTTCACTCTGGCCATCAACGCACAAAAGGTAGGGGCAGGGACGGCCTCCGGCATTCTGGGAGTTGCCACATTTATCTTTGGAGCCTGTTCTTCTCCTCTGGTAGGACTTGCCGGACCCGATTCCGCCGTTCCCTTGGGACTCGTCAGTGCCATTACCGGGACCCTGTCACTTGTTCTTACCGTGCTGGGGAACCGGATTTCAAAAAGGCAACTTCAGACGAATGCCATTTCATAATGGCATGCGTCTGGAAAGGCATTCCGAGTTTCTGTCTTCATCCCGGCACCAATGTCCGGCTTACGGATCTGGAAGTATGTTATGAGTCATCCGCCATCAGCAGCCAAGCCATCTCTGCCACGCCCGCGCCGTGGACGCAGGCCGGCAGGGTCTGTCTCCGGCCGGGAAACACTCATCAGGGCCGCGAATCTGTGGTTCATGCGTCAGGGGTACAGGGCCAGTCTCAGAGACATTGCCGCAACAGCAGAAGTTGACATGGCCCTTGCGGCGCGCCTTTTTGGCTCCAAGGAAAAGCTCTGGGAAGCGGTTATCTGCTGGCATGAAAATGTGCTGGAACGTCACTTCCGGGCACTGAGCGAACTGGAACGCCGTAATTTTCCCCCGGAAGAAGCGTTACGCCGTCTGTTTGCTCTTCATGCTGCCCACTGCATTGCCTTTCCAGGTTTTCTGGCCTTTTTCATGCATGAAGCCGTCAATCCCGGACCTCGCCTTGAGATCATCGTCAAAAGACTTGTTGCTCCCATGCGCGACCACTATCTTCCCTTTGTTCTCCGAGCGCAGGAAGTCGGAGCCGTCAACATCTCCGATGCGGGGCTGGCCATGACCATTCTTATTACGGGAATCAGCCTGCCGATGATTGCCCCCATGCTGTATGGAGAAAATCTTCGTGGAGCCAGGCTGGCGCGCAAACTTGTTGCCGAGGCAACCGGACTTTTGCTGCACAGTTCCACAAACAGATAACATCTTATTTTTATAACAGATATGGGAAATCCAACATAAAATTCACAGGCTGTACGGAACCGGCTCAAAAGATAAAACCGCCTTGACAGAGTTCCGGTGTCCGGTAGAAAAGATTCAGGAGCATGACGTCAAATGACTTTCAAAAATTCAGCTGCGGCAATCAATGAAGGATGGCATTAAGAATGCAGGAGGCCACATGCATTCGTTCAAACGGCAAACCTACAGCACGCAAGTAGTCGAATTCATCAAACGCTGCATTCTTGAGGGAGAACTGGCTCCCGGTGAACAGGTCAAGGAGGTTCTCCTTGCCGAGCGTCTTGGCATCAGCCGTGCCCCGATCAGGGAAGCACTCCAGATTCTTGTACAGGATGGACTTATT
Source organism: uncultured Desulfovibrio sp. (assembly GCA_946490455.1). Lineage (GTDB taxonomy): Bacteria > Desulfobacterota > Desulfovibrionia > Desulfovibrionales > Desulfovibrionaceae > Bilophila. The sequence goes on from CAMLXE010000163.1 coordinate 2,810, forward strand.
ACGTCCGAACCGCAGAAGGGCAAGTTCATCCGCCAAATGACAGCCGAAGACATTGAAAATGAATATGCCATTGCAGGCATACTTGAGGGAGCAGGAGTCAGCTCTGCGCTTCCCAACCTGACCCGGGACGATATGCTCAGGCTGGAACGCATGGTGGAACATATGGAACATAAGGCGCATCGTGCCGGCGGACTTTATGAGCTGGCAGATCTTGACAACATGTTTCACGATGCCCTGCTTTCCCGGTGTTCCAACAGTCGGCTTGTGGACATGGCGCGTACCGCCAGCACCAACATATCAAAAATTCTTTTCTACAATCACTGGAATACACTGTACACTCCGATGGAATTCGTCCAGAGGCACAAGCAGATTCTTGACGCACTCCGTACCGGAGATTCCATTGTCGTGGAACGAACCCTCCGGGAACACTACCGGGAATCGGGAAAACGAATGTCGCAATATGGCTTTGATGCCTGATTGCCCCACATCAATTTTCGGAGCAGAATCCACTGCTCCGGACATCTGCCACATCTGGCCTGAAGGAGCAGGATCATGAACAATGTCCCTCTCGACGCGGAACGCTCTTCCGCTCCCGAGACTACTCCCAAAACTGACATTCCATCAACTGATATGGAATCTTCGGAATCCTCCCTTCCAGCTTCTGTGGAATATGAAAAGGAGCAGACGGCCACGCCTCCGGAAGAAGCCAGCCATGAAGCTGCTGCAACAAGTGACCCGACGGAGGAAGATACTTCTCCTCAGGAAGCGGACAGATCTTCAAAAGAGAAGGGTACCGGTCTTGCCAGTCGCTGCTTTTCCTGTCTTTCCTTTGCCGGCCCCCTCGTTCTGCTCCTTCTCTGGATCATACAGGCCATCCCCAATCTTCTTGGAAGAGAACCGCGTACCTTGCATGAGCTGACGGCAGGTCTTCAGACCTGCTATCTCGGTGCAGAACCATGGCTGACAGAACAGCTGGCATCACACCCCATATCTGATATGACACCAGTCTATAACTGGTTTCTCAAGGGGCTGAGTCTCATCCCCGGTCTTGATTCTCTCCTTGCAAGCATTCCCGGAACCATTCCGGCCGGAGTCAGCTCTATCTCTCCCTATCCTGAACTTCTTCCTCTGGGAACGGCACTGGCGTCCCTGTTCCTCGTACTCCTGACGTGGTGTCTGGCCAGAGCCACAGGAAGCAATCGCAAGGTGGCCTTTGCCTCCGGCCTTGTTCTGCTCACCGGGCTGGCCTGGATGGGACTGCCAAGCCTCGCCGGAGATGAACTGCTTGGCGCGGCGCTCATGACCCTGACGTCCATCTGCCTGTACCGAGGGTGGAAGAAAGACTTTGCGCCCCTCTGGCTGCTGTGCGGTTTTGCGCTGGTTGCCGTCTCCACCCTGACTGCCGGACTTCCCGGGCTGGCCTTCCCTCTGCTTACAAGCCTTTTCTTCCTGATCTGGCGCGGTACATTCCGAAGAGGGGGAGCCAGAGATGGTGCCATTGCCTTTGGCGTGATGCTCATTCTGCTCTGCGCATGGGGTACGCTTGTCGCCTTCTCCGATGGAGGCCGCGAACTGCTCAAGAACGAAATAGAAGTCCAGTTTGTTGCTCCCATACTGTATGGCTGGGAACTTCAGGGACGCGATTCATGGATTGTCTTTGCAACGCTGGCTCTGATCTGGCTGCCATGGACGCTGCTGATTTTCTTCCTGCCCTGGGAACGGATCGGAAGTTTCCTGCGCCGTATCGGTTCCAATCGTCGTGAATGCCCCGGTCAGGGATGGCTGTGGTGCTCGCTGCTTGTTGGCCTGATTATCTATGCGCTTCTGGGAGCCGTTTCTCCCTTGCTGCTTCCTCCCCTCCTTCCTCCGCTTGCCATCCTGACAGCGCAAGGCCTCCTTGGTATCGGAGAACGGCGCAGTCGGGTCTTTTTCCTGATTCTGGCCCTTGTCTTTGCGCTGCTTGGTCTGCTGCATGCAGTCATCAGTCTCTATCCTCTGATAGGTACACTGCCACCGGCACTGGCCGCCATCCAGCCCTCGCCTCTTCCTCTTGCCATGGCGGGCATTC
>CAMLXE010000164.1 GCA_946490455.1 uncultured Desulfovibrio sp.
TCTGGCATGAAGTGCATGGCGAACATAGAGCAGCAGGAGAAGGATGCTGAATAAAATGAACGCGGGTACAAGATAACGAGGTTCAACTTCATTCCCAAAAAGCTCAAGTCCCGTAGAAAAGGAAACCAGACCACCCCCGAACAGCAAAAAGCCAACCCCGTCAAATGGGCTGAATTCCCCCCTGAAATCAGGCATGATGTGCCAGGCGCAGAGAATGCCGACCAGACCGATGGGAACATTAATCAGAAAGATCCAGTGCCATGAAACAAAAGTGACCAGCCATCCTCCAAGCAACGGGCCGACTACAGGGCCAACGAGTCCCGGAATCGATATAAAATTGAGAATTGGTACCAGCTCTCTCCGTGGATAGCCCCGCAGGACCGCCAGACGCGCAACCGGCATCATCATGGCACCACCTATTCCCTGCAGAACACGCGAACTCACCAGGGCAACAAGATTCAGCGACAGGGCACATGCCAGCGATCCTGCCGAAAACAAAGTAACAGCTCCTATAAAGACACGACGAGTTCCAAAGCGATCTGCCAGCCAGCCGCTTGTGGGGATAAGCAGGGCTACAGTAAGAGTGTACCCCACTACTGCAAGCTGCATGGCCAAAGGAGATTGCCCAAGACTTCTTGCAATGGAAGGAAGAGCCGTATTCAAAATGGTCGTATCAAGAGCCTGCATAAAAAATGCAGCAGCCGCAATGACAGGAAGACCAGACATTTTGCGCAAAGAAAGCATATGATCTCCTCTGATTATGGAGAAGAGGCATACAATGGATACATAGTCAGGGAATTGCTGTGCGCAAAACTCAGCCATGAAGTGAGTCCGTTTGGTCTGCGCTTCCCTGATCTGATTTTGGATCTGTATGCAATCCACAGGATTTCTTTCCAAACCCAAATAGCAGTCAAATACTATTTCCTCCATATTGTTTGTAAGTTCAAACAGATCATTTCCTATCTCTATTTTTTTATAATTTAATACAGTATATTATAAAAAATTTACATATTCGGAAACAGGTCTTCCCAAATTCTGCTCACCCCACTTTCTCCTCTGGGGACTCATACCCCCCATCTTTCCTCTCCCCCTGATCCCAAACCAATGAATACAGTATGCTGAAAACGTCAGCCGGAACAGTTCAGCAGATACCGGCCACGTTCTCATCTTTACTTTGAGCGATGAAAGGCGGTTTGACACAGACATCACCGCCCATTCCTGAAAGCTCCCCATCTCCATTGAATATGGACTGGCTGGCTGAGAAGCCAGAAGAGATGTCGGTTCGGCAGAAAGCAGGACCTATTCTGCCCGATGCCATTTTGGCATGGCTACACATCATGGCAAGTTATCTCGAATGATTGAGCGGCCATGTGCATAAGGGGATTGACAAGTTTTGCACAATTATCTACGTTCAACGAAACTGGAATAAAAACGTATGAGTCTTGCACGCCGAATTTACCTTTTCTTTGGAATATGCTGGAGTATCACTACTGTAGTACTCCTGCTTTGCGGGCAACAGACTCCGGTTCCACATGCTGCCGTCACAGAATTTCTTGTCGCCTCCACAGCGGATATTCATGTTCCCTCGCCTGCTCTTCCCTCCAGTGTGCCAGCAACATCCAGCTGGAAGGCCGATACAACTGTCGTTTCGCAGCAGGCTGCTCTGAATCGAGATCGACTTGTCTTCTCTCATGATTCCATGACAAGTCGTATTATTCTACCAAGCTACGTTCAGATTCCCTACGTTTTTTCTCTTCAGCAACTTTATCTGCCCTGTCTTTCCGACATAACGGGCATGCTGCCCTTTGCTCAGGCCCCTCCTTCCATGCTTTTCTGATATATCCCTACCGATTGGATAGTTCTTTCTCTGATGTGGAGCATGGTATGCTCTCCAATGGTTTATCTTTTTCAGAAAAGTAAGGAGTCTTTTATGGACCTCGGTATGAAGGTTGTTCTCGTTTGCGCAGGTTTTATGGCTTTGGCAATTATCTTGGGTTTCTTCGGGAAAAAGCTCAGTGATGAATAGGTCTCCAACAATCTTCCAACTTCTTCCTTGCATCCTTAATAGATAAAAAAAAAGCCAGCACATGGTGCTGGCTTTTCTTCTATCCTGCTCCGATTCTCCATTCATGCAGTCCCTTTTTTGCCTTCTCCGATAAGGGATCGTACACCTTCCCTGGGAGTACAATTCTTACGGACGCTGCATCTCGCTGATTTCATGTCCCAAACGATGATATTCTCTTGTTCGGACAGTTTGTTATGCAGGTTTGTCTCCCCATGAAAACGCTCATACCGTTTTTGTGGAAATGACCTTCAAGAAATCAGACATACCAGACAAACTCTACATGAGTGCCCAAAAAAGGTATCATGGAGCTGGTCAGATGCGGTGAGACAGTTGCTCACATCCGGTAAAAGACATATACTCCCCCGGAAAACATTTTCCCCTCATTGAACTCCATCCATGATGGCATAGCAAGGCAAACGATATGGCACAAGAAGCAACTGCATATTCTCTGGGAGTCGAGCCAATAAGTTCTCTGCTGGTTCGTTATTCCCTACCTGCCATTGCGGCCATGGTCATCTTTTCTCTTTACAATATCATAGACAGCATATTCATCGGGCACGGGGTTGGTCCCTTGGCCATATCCGGCCTGGCCATCACCTTTCCCATAATGAATCTTACTTTTGCCTTTGGTCTGCTTGTTGGCATTGGAGGAGCCTCCATCAGTTCAATTCGGCTGGGGCAGCAGAATATCAGAGAGGCAACCAATGTTCTTGGGAATGTGTTGCTTCTTGGAATTATCAATGGCTTTTTGCTTTGTCTGGTTACGCTTGCCTTTCTTGATCCCATTCTTGTTGCGTTTGGTGCCAGCGAGCAGACACTCCCCTACGCACGTGAATTCATGCAGATCATTCTCATGGGATTGCCAATAACCTACACGATGTTCGGTCTGAATCACGTCATGCGTGCAACAGGGTATCCCCGAAAGGCCATGCTTTCGGCTATCCTGACTGTAGGAGTCAACATTGTTCTCGCACCAATCTTTATTTTCATCCTGAACTGGGGCATTCGGGGAGCAGCCATAGCGACAGTACTGTCACAATGCTCCGGAATGCTCTGGGTTCTCCGCCACTTCCGGTCAAGTACAAGCAATATCCATTTCAGCCCAGGCAGCTACAGACTGCGGCTGTCCATTATCAGAAGTATTTTTTCTATTGGACTCTCGCCATTTCTCCTCAATATCTGCGCCTGTCTTGTAACGGTATTCATCAATACGGGACTTATGAAACATGGTGGTGACATGGCCATCGGTGCATTCGGCATCATAAACCGAATTCTCATCCTGTTTGTCATGATCGTTATTGGCCTCACCCAAGGCATGCAGCCCATCGTAGGGTACAACTATGGTGCCAAGCAAACGGGACGAGTGCTCGAAACGCTGAAATATGGCATGATTGTCGGAGCGCTGATTACAACAGTCGGCTTTCTCATTGCGGAGATCATACCTGAAATCATCGCGCGCATGTTCACGGACGATGAGGTACTGATTGATATTGCCATTCACGGTCTGCGGATCTGCACACTGGCTTTCCCCATTGTGGGATGCCAAATTGTTATTGGCAATTTTTTTCAGTCCATTGGTCGTGCCAAAATTTCCATTTTTATTGCTCTGACACGCCAGCTTCTGTTCCTGATTCCCTGTTTGCTGATTCTACCCCATTTTTGGGGACAAAATGGCATCTGGTTCAGTTTGCCAATCTCCGACGTCCTATCCTTCATTATTTCGGTCTATGTTCTCATCAGCTTTCATAAGGAAGCAGCAAACTGAAGCGACAGGATATACACCGGATTCGCGGACTGGAAAACGAATGCCAACGGCTCTCGGTATATTTTGAGAGACGCTCAGGGGAAATGCAACTCAGGCATGAAATTGCAAACAAGGATTTCTGGCTCTTGCTCCCAACTGTCCGTACGGGAAGTCAGGCAGTATTCCGTTTGGGGCTGGCCGAGAGGCAGCAGTCGCGCAAGGGAAAGCCACTTACTTATGCCTTGCTGGCATAACTTTCATGCTGTTCCCGCAGCTCTTTCTGTTTTTTTTGCTGCTGCAAGTTTCAGCCGGCAAGGAAACGTTCTCGCAGGTCGCGAATACGATCGCGTAATGTCGCTGCCCGTTCAAATTCCAGATCGCGTGCGGCGGCATGCATTTCCCTTTCAAGCTCCTTCAAATATTTTCCCATATTACCTATGTTCTTTTCTTCGGGAACTTGTTCAGAACTTCCGGAACGCATCTGCTTTCTGTTGCGACCGCGTTTCTCCTCTGCCGTCCCATAAAGCGACTCAAAAGGTGTGGACAGAGATTTGCTGATGGTTGTCGGAATGATACCGTGTTCCTCATTCCAGTCTTCCTGCTTCCTTCTCCGCCGTGCCGTTTCTTCCATGGCCGCATGCATGGAGCCTGTAATGCTGTCTGCATAAAGGATAACTCGCCCAGAAGCATTTCTTGCCGCACGGCCAAAGGTCTGAATAAGTGATCCTGTTGACCGCAAAAAACCTTCCTTATCGGCATCCAGAATGGCCACAAGTGAAACTTCAGGAATATCAAGACCTTCACGCAGCAAATTGATCCCCACAAGGACATCAAACTCTTTCTTGCGCAGAGCCTGAATAATGGCCATACGTTCCATGGTATCAATATCGGAATGCAGATAGCGAGTCTGTACGCCCATGGTGTTCAGGTATTCTGTCAGATCCTCCGCCATACGCTTGGTAAGCGTGGTTACAAGAACCCGTTCGTTTCGCTCTGCCCGTTGCCTGCAC
>CAMLXE010000165.1 GCA_946490455.1 uncultured Desulfovibrio sp.
GAAAGCCTCGCAGATTTCCGCGAGACTCCGCAGAATCTTTGGCTCATAGACAACGCCGCGCCCCCCTGTTTCTATCATACTTCATGCTCTCCGTTGACAAGTCGCAGTGCCGTGACAGCCAAATCAAGTCCCTCATCATGAAGTCGCTCCGACGTCTCCCAGCGCACGGCATGGACCAGCTCCGCATACTCCTCACCAATGACCGCAACAGCATCTTCTGGACATTCGGCAAAGACGGGATGTTTTTTCCTTGCATGATCCATACGTTCCGCAACAGCATCAAGCAGCTCGCGCCCACGGCGGAAATCGCCCTTTCCCAGAATCCGGCAGAGTTTTACATATCCCGCCATCAATCTCACCTTCTGCCTTTTGCTGTATGTTCAAGCGCATGAAATATGCGACGCGGCTGCTCAAGCCAGACTCCGGAGTAGCTTTCGTTACCAGTGGCAAGCCTGTACTGCAGCACCGGACAATCCCGCTCCAGCGTCCAGCGCGGCCCGAAAACCCGCACGGGATAGATGGCCCAAGTCTGTGCATGGTGTCTCGCCCGACCCAGACGACGTGCTATTTCTTCAAGTGTTTCTTTAAGTGTGTCCCGAAGGGCAACGTTCACGGCAATGATCATGCGTTTTCCCCAAAATATTCATACTGCCAACCAGCTTTTACCGCTTTCACGGCAAGAAACCTGAACCACGGATGCAGTCTTGCGGCTACTTTGATCTTTACTCTTGCATCGTCTTCCCAATGTCCCTTGACCTCATGCAGCTCAATGCTGCTGTCCGCGCGAATGACAAAAAAATCCGGTGTGTAAAATGTCCTGTCCGCAAGTCGTAGTTTGACCGCCTCATACGCCCATGAAATGACCTCTCCAGTACCCTTAAGGCTTTCAAGATATGAGGCATAGCGTGTTTCGGTCTGATTCATGCCTTCCGTCCTGTAACTGCGCCCGGAACGGGGAAGGCGTGCGCGTCCGCATGTCATTGTGTCGCCTCCCAGACATGTAGTTTCTCTATTTGCGTTTCCACAGGAGTATCTGCACAAACAGGCCGTTTCCCCCTATGTTCAAACAAGGTTCGGATGCGCACGAGGTTTGCAAGATTCAGCTCTGCCTGTTCATCCACCGTACGGACAGAAGCGGGCAGCGCGAACCGTTCTTTCAGCATTTCCTGCTCATGCTGTACGAGTGCACACTGACGACGAATATCTGCCACAGTCGGGAAATAAGCCGATGTCTTACGATGACGTCTGAACGCCTGCTCTACTACGGGCATTGAATAATCCGCGAGATCTTCGGCGTAGTCCTCAGCGAGGATCTGCAACTGTGCAGGCGTGCGGCAGGCCTGCGGATAATGCAGTGCCATATTGATCAACAAGGGCAGCATGGTGTTCAGGTCGTGCATCTTTCCTTCTCCGTGTCTGAATCAGCAGTTTTGCCATTTCGTCATTATCCTGTGTCCGTTGCTGTGCCACGGTAGTTGCTCTGGGAGAGCCACGATGCCGTGGAATGTCTTCCTGCGGTTTTCGCTGCCAGTATTCCCGTTTCAGGAAATTGGCCGCCGAGGGTATGTAACGTCCGCCCTGCTGCTGCCACGTTCTGGAATCCTCCCACGCCAGAAGCGCATCCAGAATGCGCGGCAGGCCGGGAAGCGCCCGGTTTGCATCAAGCGCCACCCACTCCCGCTCCGCCTCAAGCCGACTCCCCCGATGCGCTTCCGGGTACGCCTCAAAAAACTGATCAAAGGCCAGCGAGGGCTGTCTGTCATACGCTACCGGTTTGTTTCCTGCCGGTTCGGCTTCACTGTCCGATTCATGCTGTATTTCCGGCACGGAACTTGCCTCGCGTGCGCACGCCTGCCCGCACGCGGTTAAACACACTCTTGTATTTATACTCTTAGTCTTACTCTGTATCTGGGGGTTGTTTCTGGTTGTTTCATGGCGTTTCATGGTTGTTTCATGGTTGCCGGTGGTTGTTTCATGGCGTTTCATGGTTGTTTCATGGTTGCCGGTGGTTGTTTCATGGCGTTTCATGGTTGTTTCGTCGTTACAGATACTTGTTGTTTCCGACTCTGCGGCCTGTGCCATTTTTTGTCGTGCTCGAAACTCCCGTACCCGCTGCGTTGATTTTGTCCTGACCTCTGCCATATCGTCTCCCGCTTCGACTTTCTCTTCCCTTTCACGCAGGGGCTGACGCCGTGCCCACGACACAATGCAGGCGTCACAGACCACGCCCTTGTCAGTCATGGCCTGCATCACGGCCTCACAGGTACCATCCTCATAGCCATACAGAACATCATATGTTTCACAGTCAAACCCGACGAGACTGCCCCTGTCTCCATTCTGACTTGCGTATTCCAGCATTGCAGCCCATACAGACACCACAACCCCTACAGAAACGTGTGCGCGTCGGGCAATGACAGGCCATTTGATGTCGCTGCATGCTCCATGATACCAGCGGAACCACTCCATACCTTTATCCTTCTCTCACTGCCTGACTGCATGTTTCGCACGCAGTTCGATAGACCCAGTTCCATGTTCCACGACTGCCTTTCTGCCGCGGACACGGCCGCAAATGTGGCCAGCGTTCAGCGCATTCTAAGAGAACCTCTCGGGCATCTTTCATCACCTCTCCGGTCTCCCAATTCACCACGTCACAGCAGCCGGCCACTTCAGGCGATGGCAGACGAATAGAACAACGGAGCATCACAGCCTCACACCGCAGAGCGTGAGCTGTTCGTGCAGGTCCTGATTTTCCTGCCTGAGCTGTCTGACCTCGTTCCGCAAAACAATGATCTCGTTTTTCAGCTCGCCAAATTCCTTTCGCTGCATTTTTTCTCTCGTCGATTTCAGCATATTTCCACGCATCTTCCGACACTCATCACAACATGTGAGCTGCGCGGCATACTTCGCATCAAAGGTTGTCCCACAGACCAGACAGATCCTTTTCCCGTAAGTGCGTGATGATTCCCTTGTCATTCGTCACCTCCTAACCGTTTGTAGTGGCTGCGATCTTTGCAGACTCTGGAGCAATATATTTGCTGTTTTGTCCCCATAAATGTCATGCCGCACACAAGACAAACCTTCTCTGATCTTGTGTGATGCTTGCCATGTGACGAACACGCATACGAACAGAACCGCCGCTTTTTTATGCCCATGAATTTCTTGCCGCATGTCTCGCAAATTTTCTCTTCAAGATGGCCAGGCTTGTTGACGTTTTCCTGCTTCTTCTGTTTCCTTCGCTGATATTTCAGAAACTCCGGTGACCGTTCGCATCCAGCGCATTCTTCCCGTTCCCCGCAGGGAAGATGCATCGCTTTCACTTTCATGCGCGGACAGTAGTCAAACTGTGTCGTGTCGACGCTGATTGCTGATTCCGCCATAATGCTACCGTCCTCTGAACAGTTTCCGTTGTTTGGACCGCCGCTTCTGCAATGAGCGTTTCGGGTTGTACCGCTTCTTTCTCCATGCCGTGATGACCATGCCGCTACGGCTCACCACCACCCGCAGCCGTCCACGCGCCCAAGTGCCTGTACCCTTCCTTTCCACAACCAGTACGCCATGCTCCAGGGTCTGTTCCGCCTGCTGTACCGAGATTCCCCGCTCCATCATCCGTCTGACCGCATGGCCTGAATAGCAGCGGATTTCACGCGAAAAGCCTTCATTCATTGTATTACAGACCAGCCTGCATGTGTTCCTGTCGGTCCTTCTGTGTGACTGACTTGTCTTTGGAAGAGTCATAATCTTCAAGCATGGACGGATTGATTTGAAGCAACGCGATGTAGGTTTCCAGAGCGCGTTCAATCAGCCCCGTCTTTGAAATGGCCCCTTCAGTGGCTCCAATAATAGCCATGACCCGCGCATACATTTCCGGTGTCAGTCTGATAGAAAAAGGTTCGGTTTTTCCCATGATGCACGCTTCCTATTTCAGCCTTGTCCGGCAGCGCGGACAGTACGTTTCTCTCCTGTCCACCAGCTCTCCGCAATTCGGGCACTCCACCGGAGCTATCCATATCCACCATGCAACAAAAAGCAGAGAGGACAGGAGCAGTGCCGAAAGACAGTCGATGAGGAAACTATCCATCGGCCTGTTCCTGTCCGGCGGGAGGGGGAGTGGTGTGCGGGGAATGGAAAGAATTAAATTCATATCCATAGATAAACGGTATTAATCTAAGGACATTTTCACCAGACAACGATGAACCACGGAGAAAACGATAAAAGCTGGCCCCCTCAATTTTTGCTTGTCTGCTCAGTCTGTGAGGCGGGATTTTCGTTTCTCGGATTTTTGCCAACACGTCGTTTCTGAATATGTCGATTTTCATAGTCAAAATATATGTCTAAAGACATAAAAAATCAAGTCGTATGTTTTTTATCTATGGAATAAAACAATAGGCTCAGATAGAGGAAATATATGAACACAGAAGAATCACTGCGCCGACTGATTGAAGAAAGAACTCAGGATATGAGCTTGTATAAGCTCGCAACTGATGCTGATGTTGAATATGCAAGTTTGCACAAATGGCTGAATAAAAAACAAAATTCTCTTAAATGGAGTACAGTTTCAAAACTCCTCGACTTTTTGCAGGTAGAACTTTCACCTCAAAATCCTACCATGCGCCGCGTTGCTCCTCATTCTCCAACGGAAATCGTTAAAGGCGACGCCCTGCCGCAAATTCCCGTTATGGGTTCAACCGGAGCAGGCAATGCCGTGGAGCTTTTTTCGTCTGTTCCTGAACGCTGGATTTCCATCCTCCCGCAGTATTTGCGCCATGATATGATCGGTCTTGTTGTGGATGGCGACAGCATGGAGCCAACCATTCATA
>CAMLXE010000166.1 GCA_946490455.1 uncultured Desulfovibrio sp.
GGCTGTTGCGATTTCCCACATGGCAGGCTCGGTGACAGGAAGGGGAAGTCCCGTTCCGCACAGAAAATCCTGACCATGGACCAGACCGCGCCGGGCATGCGTTATCACGCGAACCCTGACCGGGGAATTGCCTGCCAGAAGGCCTGCCGGAAAGGTCGTTGCCAGTGCATGAAGGGTATTCAGAGAGGCCACGCTGGCGCCTGTGGCCCGGCGAAAGGCTGCTGCCGTGGTCAGAACGAGTCGCAGACCGGTAAAGCTGCCGGGACCGGCCACGCAGGCAATGCGGGAAATGTCCTGAGGCTGGAGCTTCAGGTGGCGCAGCATGTCGGCGAGAACGGGCGTGAGCAGTTCCGTTCCCTGTGAAGGTGCGCTCCATTCCTCGGCGCAGACAAGGGTTCCATCTTTGGTCAGTACCGTCTGAATGCGGGCTTCCGCAGCATTGAGAATCAGGGTGCAGGTGTTCACGAGAAAAGCCTCGACAGGTCGTTCCAGGTGGCAAAGAGCATGAGCAGCAGAAGAAGACCCATGCCGACACGGGTTGCATAATCCCTTGCCGTAAGACTGACCGGGCGGCGGGTAACCATTTCCAGCAGCAGAAACACGATATGGCCACCGTCCAGAACGGGAATGGGAAGCAGATTCAGGATACCGAGGTTCACGCTGATGAGTGCCGCAATCCCCATGACGGCGGCAAAGCCCACCTCGGCAGTCTTGCCGACTATCTGGGCAATGAGAATCGGCCCGCCTACATTGTCGAGAGGCACGACACGCTGAATCAGCTTGGCGAAACTCTCACAGGTAAAGGCGATCATTTCCCAGGTATGCCGAACACCGGCCTTCAGTGAATCCAGAGGTCCCAGTGGCCTGCTTCCCACATGACTGGCATCCGTGGACGCTCCAATACCGATAAGCCAGGCCTGCTCCTCTTCTCCAAAGGCATTGGCGCGCTTGCCGGGCTTGGGGGTCAGGACGAGCCGCTGTTCCTGTCCGTCGCGTGTGAGAACGATGGAAACGGGAGCCCCCTGTCCGGCTCCGATGGATTCGGGAACTTCATTCCATGTGGTGATGGCCTTGCCGTCAATGGAAAGAATGGTGTCTCCAGGCTGAATCCCTGCTTCGGCAGCAGGGGAGTCGGCCATGACGTCACCGACTACCGGAAGCAGATAGGTCTGTCCCTGAACCCAGGCCAGAGCGCAATAGATGATGAGGGCAAGCAGAAAGTTTGCCACCGGACCGGCCACGATTACCAGCAGGCGATGCCACGCCGGACGTTCCGAAAAGAGCTCTTCAGGAGGGAAAAGGACTCCGTCCACCTCCTTTCCTTCCGGAGGCACAGGGGTATCGCTGTCTTCTTCTCCCGCAAGGGCAACATAGCCTCCCAGAGGGATCAGGGAGAGGCAGTAGTCCGTCTTGCCGCGGCGCAGGGTAAGAAGTTTGGGGCCAAAGCCCAGAGAAAAGGTACGTACCCCGATTCCAAGAATTCGAGCTACGCTGAAGTGACCGAGTTCATGGAAGAAAATAAGCCCTCCAAGAACGAGTACCACAGCCAGTGCATTTTCCCAGTGTGAAAAGGCAGAGACAATGAAATCCATTTACTGTTGCTCTATGTAGCGGCCGGTACGATACCGGGTTTTTTGATCCAGTTGTTCAATTTCTTCAGCAGAGACAGGAGGTCTGTCCGTACAGGCATCCAGGGCTCTGGCGACAAGATCCGGTATGTCCATGAAACCGATGCGTCCGGCAAGAAAGGCCTCTACGGCAACTTCATTGGCTGCATTCAGTGTCACGGCAAACTGACTTCCCTTGCCAAGAATCTGCCTTGCCATGTCAAGGCACGGGAAAGAAAGTAAGTCTGGCTCTTCAAAGGTCAAGGCATGGCTCATGGCCAGATTGAGCCGGGGAATTCCCACATTGAGGCATCGGGGCCAGGCAAGGCAGTGCGCAATGGGCATTCGCATGTCCGGAGTTCCCATGTGCGCCATGAGAGAGCCGTCCGTGAATTCGACCAGTGAATGGACCTGTGACTGGGGATGAACCAGTACGCCAATCTGTTCCGAGGGCAGACCGTAGAGGTGCCATGCCTCGATGACTTCCAGTCCCTTGTTCATCATTGTGGCAGAATCAATGGTGATTTTGGCTCCCATGCTCCAGTTGGGATGTCTGAGGGCCTGTTCTGGTGTGACTGTGGCCAGAAATGCACGGGATTTTCCCCGGAAGGGGCCTCCCGAAGCTGTGAGAATGATCCTGCTGACCGTTTCGGGACTGCGTTTGTAAAGTCCCTGAAAAATGGCGTTATGTTCGGAATCAACCGGCAGAATGACCGCTCCTGTGCGTGCGCAGAGCGTGCGCAGCATATCTCCTGCGAGTACAAGCGATTCCTTGTTGGCAAGGCAGATGACCTTTCCCGACTCTGCGGCAGCAAGGGTGGCCCGCAGTCCGGCAGCGCCCACCTGTGCGGAGAGGACGGTAGAAACTTCGGGAAGTGAGGCCAGAGTGGCATAGCCTTCCTGACCGACCAGAATTTCCGGATGATAGTCCGGCGCAAGAAGTTCCAGAAGTGGAGCCGTCAGCGTCTCATCCTGAACGCCAAGACAGGAAGGACGCCAGCGATTGGCCTGTTCTGCAAGCAGACGGATGTTGCGCCCTGCTGCCAGAGCGACAATGGAAAAGAGTTCGGGATGCGACTCTACAACCTTGAGCGTGCTTGTCCCGATGGAACCTGTGCAGCCGAGAATGGACAGCGTGCGCGGAATGCGGCTTTCCCATTCGGGTGAGGGCAGAGAGGTAATATAGTGAACCATGATGTTTTCGTTGGCTTTGAGTATGGGAGAGCAGGGCATATCCCTGTCCTTCACGGGAATAGCTCCCGTGGGGGCAGCATAGAGGGATTTTTCCGCTTTGTCTCCCCCTGAACGGGGGGAAGACGTATTTTTCAGTAACCATGGGTGGAAATGGAGAGTCCGGTCTCTGATTCCCCCATCTGAATATGCGGCATGGGAAATCTGCCCTCTGGTTCATCAGGCGGCAGCCCTGTCCTGTAATCCGATGATGCTCATGGGGACTATAAGATAGCGAGCCGTCCGGTGGAGAGTCTGCATTCAGAAAGGCATGCCTGTCGGGCTGACTCAAAGAGGAGAGAGACAGGAGCCTTCTCCATTTTACCGAAAGCGGAAGAGGTGCAGCTTCGTAAGAGAGAACAGGAAACGTCCCTGAAAGCGCCGGGTCTGCATTCAGCGAGAGAGAACCTGACGCATGAGGGGGGGGATTTCCAGCGCCTTTCTCTGTTCCGGGGAGTAGCCGGCAAAGATGCTTTCGGCCTTTACCAGAAGCGTATCTTCACCCTTTCTGTAGATTTCGGTCCCCATGGTGAAGCTTTTGGTCCCGATGGCGAGAGTCTTCATGCCAACCTCCAGTTCGTCGTCTCCAAACGCACTGGAACAGAAGTCAATGGTTGTTCTGACATGGCATACCTCGACTCCAGTGGCTTCCACAAGCTTGCGGTAGGGATACCCGGAAGCACGGAGAAATTCGCCAAAGGCAACATCAATATAGCAGAAATAATTGCCGTTATAG
This sequence comes from uncultured Desulfovibrio sp., assembly GCA_946490455.1. Classification (GTDB taxonomy): domain Bacteria; phylum Desulfobacterota; class Desulfovibrionia; order Desulfovibrionales; family Desulfovibrionaceae; genus Bilophila. The sequence goes on from CAMLXE010000166.1 coordinate 3,574, forward strand.
ACAATGCCCTGTTTGTCGATTTCAGAATAGCGGACGCGGATGGGCCAAAAGAATGTGTAGTCTTCTCTCATGAATCCTCTTGCAGATTGCCCTGGCTGGAAGGGATGCAAATTCTGAGCTTGCAGGCAGTCCGACGGACGGAATGTTGTCCTGAAAGATGGTTTTTCCGAATGAACAGGTTGCTTTCTGTACGAAAGGATTATGGTATTCCACCCGCAGCAGAATGGCAATGCGCGTGGTACTGCCATGCTCGGTTCCATGAGAATGCCTGCTGCACAGGACGATCTGGCTGAAACGGCAACCTCTTCCCCGATTCTTCAGAATGGAACCGGTCCTTTGGGGTAATCCATGCGCAGGGTGGCATGTCTTTCAGACGTGTCCGTTTTCAGATGCGCGAAGGCTGTCCGTTCCACGGGGAGACCTTTTCGGGCAGGAAGAACAGGGCAGGAGCCAGACTCTTCGGACGCACACGAAGGATGAGGAAACACTTTGATACAATTCGCTGCATTCGGTACACCTGAGAGAAATATGTGGTGGTTATCCTTCTCGCATCAGGTGGTGATTCCACTTGAAAAGAAAGGATAACAGCTATGAAACACACCAGAATGATGTTGATTGCGTGCGCAATTTTTGTTTGCATGAATGGTAGGAGGTATCTGTCCGGAACAGCTCAGGCAGCCCGTGCAGATGAAACTTCGTTTTCGGATGGCGGACGAACCTTGCGAGAGCCGACAACGGTCCCCACGTCCAGCTGGAATGGGGCTCCATTCCCTGAAGAAGGAAGCCTGCCGATTGCAAACTTGGCCACGGATTCCATTCCTGCTGATCCGGCCACAGGCAAACGTCCCGGCATTCTGGACTGGGAGGGAAGCGGACTGGATACATCCGCCCATCCCACCGGTTCGGGGCATGATCCTCTGAACTGCAATATCTGTCGCTGACGGGACCTTTCCCGCTGCGCCTTCGCGCATTCGGGCCGCACCATTATGCCTTCGCCTTTTGGTGCGGTCTCCCTGTATTCTTTTGAGGGGAAAGAAGGACCCGTGACCCAGGAATGGGCGAATGGACAGAAAGACTGCCTTCGCCGCAGGTTCATGAGATCTTTCCTTTTGAGAAGGAATCAGTCATTTTCGGGGAAAGGACAAAAGACTGTCGAGTCAAATTCTGGGGGCTGCATGAAGGAAAGAATACGTCTTCTGGTTGTGGATGACGATGCGGATATTCGGGAACTTCTGGCG
>CAMLXE010000167.1 GCA_946490455.1 uncultured Desulfovibrio sp.
ATTATTCATAGAGGCATTCTACATGCTTCCTGTTTCTGAGAAAGGGGTACAGGTTGACCCGAAGGTTCCGGACGTGTAACAAAAGGGGCGTCCTTGTGCGAGTGCCGAGGGCAAAACCTATGGGTGGTGTACCTATGCTGTATGTGCGTAACTGATTGACGACAAAAGGAACCCACGGTGTGCGGTTCATCTTGTCCACTCGGACGCGGCAAAAGTACGTCTGCCCTCTCACGCCTGTTCTGCAAGGGAGACTGTAAGCGTTTTCTCTTTCCCGCGTCCACGGTAAGCCATCACCGTAGTATGGCCACCGAAACGTTTCAGGGAAGGAGTAAGCATGAAAAATCCCTTTGCAACGACACCGGGTATCATCGTCACCGGTGCCATCATCGGACTGATTGCCATCTGGCTGCAAAAACTTGGCAATCCCGCCAACATGGGCATCTGTGTTGCCTGCTTTGAACGCGATGTGGCCGGAGGACTCGGCCTGCACCGGGCAGCCATCGTTCAATACCTGCGGCCTGAAATCATGGGGCTTGTCCTCGGTTCTCTTGTCGCCGCCATTGCCACACGGGAATTCAAACCGCGTGGGGGATCTGCTCCCATTGTCCGCTTTGTTCTTGGCATGATTGCAGCCATGGGAGCGCTTGTTTTCCTTGGTTGCCCCTGGCGCGCCATTCTCCGCCTTGCCGGTGGTGACGGCAACGCCATACTCGGCATTGCAGGACTGGCTACAGGTATCTGGATCGGAACCCTCTTCTTCAAACGGGGCTACTCGCTGGGTCGCAGCAGCAGCCAGAGCATCGTATCCGGTGCCATCTTCCCTGTTGTCGTTCTTGGCCTGCTGCTGCTCTATCTCATCTTCCCGCAAATTGCCGGTCAGCCTCAGAGTGGCCCGATATTCTATTCGGTAAAAGGTCCCGGGTCTCAACATGCTCCGTTTATCGCTTCCCTTGGACTGGCCTTTATCATTGGCATTATCGCACAGCGCAGCCGATTCTGCACCATGGGGGCCTTCCGCGACCTTTTCCTGTTCCGCTACACCCACCTGTTCCTTGGTCTGGCCGCCATGTTTGTTGCCGCATTCATTGCCAATGCCCTTACCGGCGGCCTCAAGTTCGGTTTTGAAGGACAGCCTGTAGCTCACAGCAACCACCTGTGGAACTATCTTGGCATGGTCACTGCCGGTCTGGCCTTTGCTCTGGCCGGAGGCTGCCCCGGACGCCAGCTTTTCATGGCAGGCGAAGGTGACAGCGACGCCGGCATCTTCGCTCTCGGCATGCTGGTTGGAGCCGCCATGGCTCACAATCTGGGGACTGCCAGTTCCGGTACGGGCATCGGCACCTATGGCATCCAGGCCACCGTTATCGGCTTCGTTCTCTGCCTCATCATCGGCTTCGTTCATTCCCGGAAAGCATAAAAGGAGTCCACCATGCGCACCATCGACACCAGAGGACTGTCCTGTCCTCAGCCACTTGTCCTCTTTCATCAGGCCATTGCAGAAAGTTCCTCCGAACCGCTGGACGTTCTGGTAGATAACGAAGCCAGCCTTGAAAATGTTACCCGTGCCGCTACAGGCAAAGGCTGGAAGGTTACGCCCAAAGACGAAGGAGACGGCGTGTTCCGTCTGGAACTGCGCAAGTGAAACGCCTTCTTTCCCGCCTGACCGGGGCATTCCGAAAAAAGGACACGGCTCCCGGTCCGGCCAAGGAACACGGTTTTCTTGTCTTCCAGCATACCGGTGAAGTCATTCAGGCTGAACGAATACTGCGGGAAGCGGGATTTTCCGTTGAAGTCAAGGGGCCTCCTCCGGAGTTGCGTACGGGCTGCGATATGGTTGTTGTCTTCGACCTGATGCAGGAACCGGCTGTCCGTACCACTCTGGAGGCTGCCCGGCTTGAACCGCTTCGTTCCATCCCCATGCGGGATCCCCTGCTGGAACCTGTTTCTCTTTTCCAGATACAGGACTATGGCGAATGGTTCATGGTACGGGCCGCAAACATGAAAATCACGGTGGAACGCGCTACGGGGAAAATCGTCAATGTTTCCGGAGGGGGATGCCCTGATGTGCCCTATCTGGCATCACTCCTTACGGGTCAGCGCATTGATGTTGCCGAGGAACCGCGTATCAAGGGGCAGACATTATGCTCCTATGCCCTGCAACGGGCTTTTGAGGAGGCACGGCGTCAATGGCATCATGGATGATCTGTGGCTCGGTACCGGATGCGTCCTTCCCGCTTACGGAAGGGCACTGGCGGCTTCATGGAAACCTCCTGTATCCCGATGGGGATGGAAGTCCTCTTTCCGTACAGCGAGGAACCCCGGCGCTTCTTGGAACGACACTGCTGGTCTGCTCGAGTCTGGGGATTGAACCTCCCTCCGCCATGCTCGTCGGGGATATCGGAGACGGCAAGGGGAGTCGGGACCTCTATGCCCATCTGGCAGCCTCTCTGCCTCATGCCGGTCTGAAAGGGCTTACCTTTCATTATCTGTTTCCGGATCTGGATGGTCATAACAGAGTCTTTATGGCGCTGGAAGAAACCGAACCTCGTCCCCTCCTCGTTGCCGATGCCGGATTCATGTATGTTGCCAAGATGAGCGGCTACGCCGATGCCTATGACCTTTTCACTCCCGATGTGGGCGAACTGGCCTTTCTTGCCGACGAAAAGGCACCGCATCCCTTTTATACGCGTGGATTCCTGCTCGCTTCAGAAGACGATGTTCCCGGTCTTGTGGAAAGGGCCTTTCACCATGGTAACGCCGCGCGCTTTCTGCTTGTTAAGGGAAAAACAGACCATATTGTAGAACAGGGACATTTTCTTGCAGAAGTGGACACGCCTTCAGTTCCGACACTTGAACCCATTGGAGGTACGGGAGATCTTGTTACCGGCCTTGTTACGGGCCTTCTCGCAAGCGGTATGGACATGCCGACAGCCTGCCTGACAGCAGCCAGAGCAAGCCGGATTACCGGACTCCTGGCATCTCCTACACCGGCAACCCAGATAGCGGAGCTGCTTCCCTTTGTTCCGGCAGCGCTGCAACAGGCCATCAGCCTGCTTCCGGATACGGGAACATCGCCATTCACTTCAACGAAAAACGCCCCCATCTCCCGCTAGGCCACAACAAGAGCGGATGGATACCACCACTGCCAGAACGGTTATCCATCCGCTCTTCCATTCGCGCACAGTCATTTCGAGATATTCCCGCCCCCTTTTCCCCCAGAATCGCCTTCCGAAAGCGTATCGCACTTCATCTTTTTCTCCTGTCCTGTTCTCAGAAAAAGCAATCCTCATACAATTAATATACTAATATTATTTATAAAATAAAAACATTGACACAATAAAACTAAAAAACTAGTTATATAGTTATGAATACACAATACCTGAACGGACTCCCCTCGGAATGGGCCGCCATTGCCGCTGTCTTTTCAGCCCTCGGTGATGGCACAAGGCAGACAATTCTGCTGCTCTTTGAACCTGGAGAAGCCATTGAACTCAAAACACTTGTGGACATTCTGCCACTGAGCAGATCGGCAGTGGTACACCACCTCAAAGTTCTGGAACAGGCAGGTCTGCTTATTCCGCATAAGCATGGACGCTCCCTCACCTATACCCTGAATATCGGCTGTGCCATTCACGCCCTTGATGAAGTCAGAACCTATGCCGAAGAGCTGCTTTCCCAAACGGAAGCGTTACAGGCACAGCATGAGCAAAAAGGAAATCCGCTATCTTCAGATTCAGGACCGGACTGAAAAATTTTCTGAATCAGTAAACCTCTCTCTTGAGAGAAAGGATACGCAAACAGTTTTCCGTCGTACCACCATTCCTTTTCAAAAGGAGACCCGTTCCATGACCGGCAAAACGAACAGACAGCAGGCGATTGCTCTTGGAACAAGTTATGTACTGGGCACGTTCAACGACAATTTTTTCAAGCAGGCCGGCCTCCTGCTTGCCGTAAGCATGAGCAACTCCCTTTTTCAGGCTCAGGTGACCTTTCTGTTTGCGCTGCCCTTTGTTCTCTTTTCTGCATGGAGTGGCTGGCTTGCCGACCGTTTTTCCAAAAAGTCCGTTGTCGTCTGTGCGAAACTGCTGGAACTCACGGCCATGTTGGCTGGTGCGTGGGGCGTCATCACGCTGAACTGGACCTGGCTGCTTGCCATGACCTTCTGCATGGGACTCAGTTCAACACTCTTCAGCCCGGCGCTTAACGGTTCCATCCCCGAACTTTTTCCCCAGCCACAGGTTCCCCGCATCAACGCCCTCTTCAAACTGGGAACAACGGCTTCCATTCTGTTTGGTGTCTTTCTTGCTGGTGTGGCGCTGGATCAGGCATGGGTCGAAACAGTCCATCCCTTTGGGCAGTGCCTTGTTGCCGGGATTGCCGTCAGTGTTGCCATTCTTGGACTTGCCAGCACAATTCTCATTCCGGCACGACCCAGCTCTGGCAGCCGCAATCCCTTCCCGTGGCTTGCCCCTGTCCATTCACTCCTTCATCTGCGGGAACTCTACAGAGACCGTCCGCTGTTCATTGCCATCTGGGCCGAAGCCTTCTTTTACTTTCTCTCCACGCTGCTTCTCCTTGAAATCAACAATTTTGGCTATTCAGAGCTTGGCCTTTCCTACACAGTAACCGGTCTTCTCCCTGTAGCGCTCATGATCGGCATCTGTCTCGGCTCTGTCGTGGCATCCAGATATTCCGCCGAAGGCTGGCGTACACTTCTTATCCCATCCATCATCGGTA
>CAMLXE010000168.1 GCA_946490455.1 uncultured Desulfovibrio sp.
AGTGTTGCCCGATTTCCTTCAGACGCAGTATAGAATGTCTTGTTGCCGGAGAAAAGAGCCTGACACAGGATCCATCGCCCGAAAGAATGGCCCAGATAAACCTGATGCAATCCATGGAATGAATGGATCAGGGAAGCATTTCCCAGTCGCGGATGCGCAATTCCACGGAGGCAATGCCATTATAGGCATTGATTCCTGGGGTATAGGCCAGCCGAATCCTTTTTCCGATCAGTGTATCGGGAATCTGGGAGGCCTGTCTCCATGCCTTGGCCTGCAAGGTAATGCCTGAGGTCATTTCGGTCACTTCAAGCGCGACATGCTCACGGGAATGGCCGAAGGCACGGCGTTTTCGGACCAGCAGCGGCTCTGAGACAAATATGGGCTCAGGATTACCGATACCAAAGGGCTGGAGCAGTTCAAGCCCCTTGAGAACCGTAAAGTCGGATGCCTGAATGAAGGGCAGTTCGGCGTCGATTTTCAGCGTCGGGGTCAGCGGCGTATCGCCGAGAGCTTCCCGTACTACGCTATCAAAGCGTTCACGCAGACTGGCAAGCTGTTCCGGGGCAAGACGGAGCCCGGCTGCCTGTCTGTGACCTCCATACCCAAGCAGCAAATCCGCGCAGCGAGTCAGACCGGCGTGCAGATCAAATTCGTTTGTCGAACGACCGGAGCCCTTGAGGGTGTCTCCATCTGCACAGAGGATGAGAACCGGGCGGTAGAATTCTTCCACGATACGGGAAGCCACAATTCCAATGACGCCCTGATGCCAGTCCTTGCCATAGAGAACCAGACCAAGGCGGTCCTTTTCTTCCTCCGCCTGTTTCAGGGCCTCCTTGAAGATCCTGTCCTCTTCGGTACGGCGGTCATTATTCATGGATGACAGCGATCTGGCCAGACTGGCAGCCGTATCGTGAGATTCGGTCCGCAGCATGTCATGGGCGAGAACGGGATTTCCGAGTCGTCCGGCAGCATTGATGCGGGGGGCAAGATTGAAGATGATCTGTCCGGCTCCCAGAGAAGCGGCAGGAGAAAAGCCGCTGGCGGCCTTGAGTGCGGCAAGTCCGGGACGTCTGGCTTCCGTAATGGAGAGAAGACCATTTTTGACAAGAATGCGATTCTGCCCGGTAAGAGAAACCATATCTGCAAGCGTTCCCAAGGCTACCAGATCAAGAACCTTGCGCATATCCAGCTTTTTGCCCGACAGCTTTTCCAGACGGGCATTGAGGGCCGCCATAAGGAAAAAGGCGACGCCTACGCCGGCAAGATGAGGGCAGGGATTCTCGCCCAGACGGGGATTGGTGATGGCCTGAGCGGCAGGAAGTTCCGGTGGAGGAAGATGGTGATCGGAAATGACGACGGTAAACCCCAGCTCACGGGCTCTTGCCACCGCACCTACGTCGCTGATGCCACAGTCCACGGTCAGAAGAAGGGTGCTGTCCGGAGCAATTTCGGAAGCCAGTGTTTCAAGCATAGGGATGTTCAGCCCATAGCCTTCGGTACGTCTGTCCGGCAGATGTACCTGCACGGGTACTCCATGAAAGGAAAGAACCTGAAACATCAGCGTGGCGCCCGTGATGCCATCCACATCGTAATCGCCCCATACGAGAACGCCTTTTCCTTTCTGGATATCGTGTTCCAGAACGTCCACGGCTTCTTTGATGCCCGGCCATCGGTCAGGGTGGGCAAGATGTCTGAGACCAGGAGAAAGAAAGGTATCCATCTCCTGTAATGAAGAAAGTCCGCGTTGCCAGAGCAGCGAGGTGACAAGGGGAGGAACGCCCAGCCGTTCCGCCCAGTCGGATGGACATGACCTGTTATGCTCCGAAGAGGATGCGTCGGCCGTGTTGGGTTGGTTGCGGAATCGCCAGATTTTCATGGACAAGCCTGTGAAGGGGAGAATGGGAGACAAGAACCATGACTGCCGGAATGGGACCGGCAGTCATGGAAAATCATGCGGAACAGCTTATAAGGCCGCACAAGGTCAGGCCATCTCGGCAAGTATGGCACGGGCGGCTTCGGCGGGACTGTCGGCTTTGGTAATCGGGCGACCGACTACAAGATAGTCGCTGCCAGCCTGTACGGCTTCGGCCGGAGTCATGACACGGCGCTGATCGTCCTTTGTTCCGCTGGACGGGCGAATGCCGGGAGTAAGGCAGAGAATCTCCGGGCAGCGCTGCTTGATGGAACGGACTTCATGTCCGGAGCAGACAACGCCATCAAGCCCCCAGCTCTTTCCAGAAACGGCAAGGTCTCCGGCAAAGGTTCCAAGATCCTGCGTATAGCCGGGAAGTTCTCCCTGCGACATGCTTGTAAGAATGGTAATGCCGAAGAGTTTTGGGGCAGCGCCACCCGCGGCCGCACTTTCGCTGATGGCTTCTGCTGCGGCGCGGATCATGCGCTCGCCGCCGAGCGTGTGCACGGTGACAAGGTCCACGCCAAGTCGGCAGGCAGAGCGGATGCCACCCTTCACCGTATTGGGAATATCAAACATTTTCAGGTCGAGCATAACCCTGAATCCCATATGCTTAAGAGCCTGAACAACTGCCGGCCCTTCATGGGTAAAGAGCTCAAGTCCCACCTTCATCCACAGGGGCGTCCCCTGAAGCGTTCTGGCAGTGGAGAGTGCCTGTTCGGCATCGGTATAGTCAAGTGCAACGATGAGTTCGGCCATGGGTCATCCTTCGAGAATGGAGGTTGCAAGCCCCGGACGGAGGGTCGGAGCAAGGGTAGCTGTCAGATAGACGGCTCGCAGGCGGTCATAGGCACGCTCAAGATCGTCATTTACAATCCAGACATCAAACCAGTGCGCCTGCTGAATTTCCTGTTTTGCGTTGGCAAGCCGACGGGCTATGCTCGTTTCATCATCTGTTCCCCGGGACCGAAGACGCCGTTCCAGCTCACTCATGGAAGGCGGCAGCAGAAAGACATAGCGGCCACGCGGAAGGGTGAGACTGAGCTGAGCAGCTCCCTGAACGTCAATGTCAAAAAGCATGTCCCGGCCGGAGTCCAGCATTTCCCGGACCGGCGCCAGAGGCGTACCATAATAATTGCTGTGAACCTGTGCCCATTCGGCAAAGTAGCCCTGTTCACGGCGTTTGAGAAATTCCTCTTCAGAAATGAAGTGATAGTCCCGCCCGTCCACTTCTCCTGTACGGGGGCTGCGGGTAGTGCAGGAAACAGAAAATCCGAAGTGGGGAAATTCTGAACGCAAGCGCTGAACGAGCGTTGTCTTGCCTGTTCCGGATGGAGCGCAGATAACGAGCGGTATCCCTGCACGCCGGTTTTCAGAGAACGTTTCAGACATCGTTGTTTTCCTCCAGAACAAACCGTTGACCAAGCGTTTCCGGCAGAATGGCCGAAAGGATGACGTGGTTGGAATCCGTAATGATGATGGACCGGGTCTTGCGCCCCTGGGTTGCGTCAACAAGACGACCTTCGGAGCGGGCATCTTCACGCAGCCGGCGCATGGGGGCCGAGGCAGGATTGACAATACCCACCACTCTGGACGCCACGACGAAGTTCCCAAACCCCAGATTGATGAATCGTTCGCGTTGCATGGCTATTCCAGATTCTGTACCTGTTCGCGGCATTTTTCGAGTTCGTTCTTGAAATCCACGACCAGCCGGGAAACCTGAGCATCCTGAATCTTGTTGCCGCAGGTGGTAATTTCCCGGAAACACTCCTGCAGGGTGAAATCCAGACGGCGTCCGGCATCAACGCCCATGCCAAGCAGATCCCGCAGACGTTCGAGGTGTGCGTGAAGACGGGTGAGTTCTTCGCTCACATCCAGCCTGTCCGCAACAATGACCATTTCCTGAAGAAAACGGGATTCTTCAATTTCTGATGCCCCAAGGGAAGCAAGTGCATCGTTGAGACGTTCACGCAGCACGGCAAAGCGTTCTTCCTTGATTTCTGGCGCCCGTTCGTCCAGGCGTTCAAGCCAGTCTTCCATCTGGGTAATGCGAGCTTCCAGATCTCTGGCCAGAGCTGCGCCTTCTGTTTCACGGGATTCGTTCCAGTCCTCAAGTGCGGTTATGAGACCTTCCTCAAGGCGGGCGTCCATGTCTTCGTCAGCTTCTTCGCTTTCATGCTCCCAGAGGGAGGCCACAGAGAAAAGGACATTGTAGTCCGGCTCAAAATGGTCTCCATGCTTGTCGGCCAGCGCCGCAACGGCATCGAGCATGGCCGAAGCCTGAACGTCATCAAAGCGAATCCGGGAGAATGCACTGTCGCGTGCCTGAAGAAGGAGGCTTATCTCCATGCGGCCTCGGCCTGCAAAACGGCGTACCACGCGTTCGAAACGGGATTCCAGTCCTCGCGCCTGAGCAGGCAGTTTCCACTTGAGGTCAAGATGACGATTGTTGACGCTGCGAATTTCCCAGGTCTGAGTCCAGTCCGTATCCTCGACGACACAACGTCCGAATCCGGTCATACTGCGTAGCATGTGCAAGCTCCTTTTTCGGGCTTTTTCAATCAGCCGTGTATCTGCGGGATGATATGTCAGATGCCCGATTGGCACAAGAGGCGGCAGTGGTGGGTTGCGGTTTGCGCGGCAGGCAGCTAAACAGAATGAATCGTCTTTTTCAGGAGAGTCTATGCGCCGGGAACCTTTCGTCAAATCGTCGCCCAGTGGAAATGTGACCATTCTGGTTCGGGACGCTTCCCTGTCCCCAGCGGAGAGAGCCGCTTCGGCGGCTGAACTCATGAGACCGGATCATATGGCTGCCG